>CAYZDW010000095.1:0-5583 GCA_964477175.1 uncultured Steroidobacteraceae bacterium
GGCGGCGGCGCTCCGCGTCGGTCGGGTCCGGATGCAACGCGTGCACGGTCGCGCCCTGGGTCCGCGCGTCCTCGACGCTTGCGGTGAGACGCCGGAACTGGCGCTCGTTGATGATGGACGTGTACTGCGGGTTGGTCGAGAGCGTCGGGTAGAACTCCCGGGTCGCAGCGCGGCAGGCATCGAGGAACCGGTCGATGTCCGGTTTCGGCACCAGCACATAGTCGGGCGCAACGCAGGTCTGGCCGGCATTGATCAGCTTGCCGAACATGATGCGCCGCGCCGCTTCGGCGACGTCGAATCCGTCCGCGACGATCACGGGCGACTTGCCCCCGAGTTCCAGCGTCACCGGCGTCAGGTTCGCGCTCGCGGCCTTCATGACCTCGCGACCAATGTGGGTCGAGCCCGTGAACAGCAGGTGATCGAAGGGCAGCGCAGCGAATGCGCGCGCGACGCCCGCGTCGCCGTTGATGGCCATGACCTCGTCGGACCCGAAGGTCCCTGCAATCAGCGACTCGAACAAGGCGCCGAAGCGCGGCGTGTGCTCGGACATCTTGAGCATGACGCGGTTGCCCGCGGCGAGCGCGGCCGTCAGCGGCGATACCGCGAGATACAGCGGGTAATTCCACGGCACGATGATGCCGACCGCGCCCAGCGGCTGGCGCATCAGACGCGCACGGCCCGGCAGGCTCCACCAGGCAACACTGCGCCGCTCGGTGCGCATCCAGCGGCGCAGGCGACGCCGCGCGTAGGCGATGCCATCGACGCTCGTGAACTGCTCGAACAGCAGCGTTTCCTGCTGCGCGCGGTTGCCGAAATCGGCGCTGATCGCGTCGCGGATGCCGGCATCGTTGTCGCGCAACATGCGGCGCAGCCGATCGAGCCGTTCGCGCCGCGTTGCCAGTGACGGAAATGGCTCAGCGTCGAACGCGCGGCGCTGCAGCTCCATTGCCTGCGTCAACTGGGCCGGGTGGGCGGCGAGCCTAGTGGGGTCGTGTGCCGTGGCCATGCAGGGTATTCTAAGCGGATAATGCGGCTGAGGGAGGACAGGTGAAGATCGGTTGTCCAAAGGAAATCAAGGTTCACGAGTACCGCGTCGGCCTGGTGCCGGCGGGCGTCCGCGAACTCGTGGCCGCGGGTCATCTGGTGCAGATCGAGTCCGGCGCGGGTGCCGGTATCGGCATCGGCGACGAAGCCTATCGCACGGCCGGCGCCAGCGTGTTGCCGGATGCCAGGTCGGTCTTCGACGCAGCTGAGATGATCGTCAAGGTCAAGGAGCCGCAGCTGCCGGAATGCGCGATGCTGCGCCGCGGCCAAGTGCTGTTCACCTACCTGCACCTGGCGGCCGATGCTGCGCAGGCGCAGGCGCTCGTGAAATCCGGCGTAACGGCGATCGCTTATGAAACGGTGACCGCGCCGGATCGCTCGCTGCCGCTCCTGACCCCGATGAGCGAAGTGGCCGGGCGCATGTCCATCCAGGTCGGCGCGACGGCGCTGCAAAAGGCCTATGGCGGTTTCGGCGTGCTGCTGGGCGGCGTACCGGGCGTGGCGCCGGCGCGGGTCGTCATCCTGGGCGGCGGCGTCGCCGGCACCAATGCGGCGCAGATGGCCGTTGGCCTCGGCGCGCAGGTCACGATCGTGGACCGTTCGCTGCGCCGGCTGCGCGAACTCGATGCACAGTTCGGCAATACGATCGAGACGGCGTATTCCACGACCGAGTCCATCGAGCGCCTCGTGACGCAGGCCGATCTCGTGATCGGCGCGGTGCTCGTGACCGGCGCGGCGGCGCCCAAGCTCGTCACGCGCGACATGCTGCGCCGCATGGAGAAAGGCGCAGTGCTCGTCGACATCTCGATCGACCAGGGCGGCTGCTTCGAGACGAGCAAGCCGACGACGCATGCGGATCCGACCTACGTCGTCGACGGGGTCGTGCACTATTGCGTGACCAACATGCCGGGCGCCGTTCCGCGCACCTCGACGTTTGCCCTGACCAACGCGACCCTGCCTTACGTGCGCGCGCTCGCGGACCTCGGCTGGCGCAAGGCGCTGGAGCGCGATGCCGGTTTTGCCGCAGGCCTCAACGTGCATGACGGGGCGATCACGCACGAGGCCGTCGCGCGCGCCCTCGGCATGACGTATCGACCACTCGCCTGAGCGGGCCTTTCAGAATCCCGCGTCGGGGATGCTGAGCGCCGTATCATCGAGCGTCCGCAGCAGAGTGAGCGCGGGCGTGATGCGCGGCAACTCGTAGCGGAAGAAAAACCGGCAGGCCGCGAGCTTGCCAGCGTAGAAATCACGATCCGCAGCGCCGGTCGTCTGCGCGCGTGCCGCCGCGAGTCCCTGGGCGAGCCAGCGCCAGGCGACGACCACGTGGCCCAGGCTGTCGAGGTAGAGCGTCGCATTGGCCAGCGCGCGCCCGGGGTCCTTCGCCATCGTCCCGACCAGGAATTCCGTCGTCTGCCCGATATCCGCGAGCGCCGCGGCGAGCGACCCGGCGTATTCCGTCAACGGCGTCTGCGCACGAGCCGCGCTGATCGTTTCCGTGATGCGGGCTACGAGTTCGCGAAATGCGGCGCCGCCCTGCATCGCGACCTTGCGGCCCAGCAGGTCGAGGCCGTGGATGCCGTGCGTACCCTCGTGAATGTGATTGAGGCGGTTGTCCCGGTACAGGCGTTCGACGGGATAGTCGCGCGTGTAGCCATAGCCACCCAGCACCTGGATCGCAAGCTTGTTGGCTTCGAGGCAGTACTCGGCCGGCCAGGACTTCGCGATCGGCGTCAGGAGTTCCAGCAGCAGGTGCAGATCCTGTTTCCGCGCCGGATCTTCCTCGCAGCGTTCCTCGTCGCTGAGCCGCGCGCAGTACAGCACGAGCGCTAGACCGCCCTCGACCCAGCATTTCTGCGCCAGCAGCATCCGGCGCACGTCGCCGTGGCGCAGGATCGGCACCGGCGGCGCCGACGGATCGCGCGCACCCACCATTCGACCTTGCGGCCGCTCGCGCGCATACGCGAGCGCATGCACGTAGCCCGCGTAACCGAGTGCGACGGCATTCATGCCGACCCCGATCCGCGCCGCATTCATCATCTGGAACATGTACTCGAGGCCGTGGTGCGGAAGTCCCACGAGTTCGGCCCGGCAGCGGCCCTGCTCGCCGAATGACAGCACGCAGTTGACGGTGCCGCGCCAGCCCATCTTGTGGTTGATCCCGGCGAGACGCACGTCGTTGTTGGGGCCGACCGAGGCGTCGTCATCGACCCGGTTGCGCGGCACGACGAACAGCGAAATGCCGCGCACGCCCGGCGGCCCGCCGGGAATCTTGGCGAGCACGAGATGAATGATCGTCTCGGCGAGTTCGTGATCGCCGCCGGAAATCCACATCTTGCTGCCGGACAGCAGGTAGCTGCCGTCGTTCTGGCGGATCGCCTGGCAGCGGATATCGGTCAGCGAGGAGCCCGCATGCGATTCCGAAAGGCACATCGTGCCCGTGAACCGGCCTTCCAGCATCGGGCGCGAGTAGCGCCTGCGCAGCTCCGCGCTGCCAAAGGTGATCAACAGGTTCGCGGCGCCGGCGGTCAGCGTCGAATAGGAATGAAATGCGACATTTGCGCTGCCGAACACGGCCGAGGTCGCTTTCGCGATCAGGAGCGGCAGCTGCAGCCCGCCGTCCGCGATGTCGAAGGGCGCCGCCGTGAACGAAGCCTCGTTGTAGGCGGCAAAGGCCTGCTGCGTCTCAGGGATCATCCAGACCCGCCCATCCACGATGCGTGGCTCTTCGACGTCGCAGGCGGCGGCGAATGGAGCGAAGCGCTCTTCGGCGATTCGGTAAGCGCTGTCGATGACCGCGTCGAATACCGAACGATCGTGCTCGGCGTAGCGCGGCAGCCGGCACAGGGCCTCGGCATCCAGGACTTCGAAGAGCTGAAAGTCGAGGTCGCGGCGCGGTAATGTCATTACAGGATCCGGTAGCAGCGCAGGCGCGTCACGCCGATTGTAGCGAGCGGCGCCATTGGCGGCCCGCCGGAATGCTAGGATTCGGTCGCCGATCATGGCGACGGATGCGCGGGGATGCCAGCTTGACCGACGATACCTTCGACTTGAGCGGCCGTGTCGCGCTCGTGACGGGCGGCAGTCGCGGCATCGGCCGCGCGATCGCCATGCTGCTCGCGCGTCACGGTGCGACGGTCGTCGTCAGCAGCCGCAAGCTCGAGGGCTGCGAGGCGGTTGCTGCCGAGATCCGCGCGGCCGGCGGCGAAGCCTCCGCGCTCGCCTGCCACATCGGCGAGGTCGAACAGATCGCTACTGCGTTTCGCGAGATCGACGCGCGCCACGGACGCATCGACATCCTGGTCAACAATGCGGCGACCAATCCTTACTTTGGACCGGCAGTCGCGATGGACCTCGGGGCCTTCCAGAAAACGGTGGACGTCAACATCCGTGGCTACTTCTGCGCGTCCGTCGAAGCGGGCCGGCGCATGATCGCGCAGGGCAAGGGTGCGATCGTCAATGTCGCATCCGTCAACGCGTTCCGGCCGATGGACGGACAGGCCGTCTACTCGATGACAAAGGCAGCGATCGTCAACATGACCCACGGGCTCGCCAGGGAATGGGGTCGCCTGGGCGTGCGCGTCAATGCGCTGGTTCCGGGGCTCGTCGAGACGAAGTTCGCGGCCGCAGTGCATGGCGATCCGGGGCGGCGCGCGATTGCAGAACGACTGACGCCGCTCGGACGCATCGCGCAACCGGGCGAGATCGCGGGCGCCGCGCTTTATCTCGTTTCCGACGCCGCCTCGTTCACGACCGGCAGCTGCCTGACGGTGGACGGGGGCTGGCTGGCCTGAATGAGCCGCGTCTACCTGGTCCGTCACGGGCAGGCGGCATTCGGCTCCGATGACTACGACCGGCTCACGGAGACCGGCATCGCTCAATGCCGGCAACTCGCGCGGCACTGGCGCGCGATCGATCGTCAGGTGGATCTCGTCTATGCCGGCACGCTCCGACGACAACGCGAATCGGCGGAAGCTTTCGTGCAGGCCGCGGCCGAGGAGGGCGGCCCGGTGTTGCCCGTGCGGCTCCTGCCGGGCGTCGAGGAATACGATCACCTCGGCTTGTTGGCCGCGCACCAGGGCGGCCCGCTGCCCGACGCTGCGGAGGATCGCCGCGCATTTCACCGCCGCTTGTCGGCGGCTCTGAAGGCCTGGGCGGCCGGCGAGCTGCGCGCCGTCGAGCCCTTTGCTTCATTCCGCGAACGTTCTGCCACTGCGCTCGCGGCGCTCTTCCGCGATGTCGGGCGCGGCCGCAATGCCGTGCTGTTCGGCTCCGCCGGATCGCTGGCAGCGGCGATGCAGCCGGCGCTCGGTCTCGCGGACTGGGACCTGCTGCGCCTGAAACTGACGTTCTACAACACCGGTGTCAGCAGCTTGCTGTTCGACGGCGAGACGGTCACGATCGAATCATTGAACACGGTGAGCCACCTGGAGCAGCCGGCGTTCACGCAGCTGATCACGCACCGCTGATCCAAGGGATGCCGGTCATGGATTTCCAGCTCGAGCCGACCAAGCAGATCATCGTCAACCGGGTGCGCGAGTA
>CAYZDW010000096.1:0-3882 GCA_964477175.1 uncultured Steroidobacteraceae bacterium
GGCCTCTCATTTGCATTGATGGGCATGATTCCGGCGCGACGCGCCACGCTGCCCGCAACTTATACGGCCCTGACCCTGAAGAACGGCATGCCGATCGGCTACGTCCAGCTGGAAGTGCTGGGGCGGCACGGGGCACTGTCGTTCAACACTTTCGAGACATTTCGAGGCGCCGAGGCTGCCCGGATCTTTGCGCGCTTCATTGCGGCCACCCGCCATCTGTTCGGCTGCACCGACTTCAGCATCGAACCGTATCAGCTCGGCGCAGGCAACGAGGAAGGCATCGATTCCGGCGCATGGTGGTTTTATCACCGGCTCGGATTTCGCCCGCGCGCGGTGGAAGCGCGACGCATGGCGGCGCGCGAGCTCGCCAGGCGCGCCGCCAATGGTCGCTATCGCAGCTCGCCGCGCACACTGCGCGCGCTGGCGCAATGGCACGTATTCTATTCGCTCGAGTCAAGACGCCGGGCGCAACTGCCGCGGAGTCACCACTGGCTCGCGGCCGCGACCGACGCCACGCACCGTTACGGGCAACAGGCACCACATGCACGCCGGGACGCGGCCATCGCGGATGCGTTGGCCCGGCTGGAGCAGGTTAAAACCCCTCGCCTTGCGGCCTCGCAACGCGCGATGCTCGGACGCTGGGCGCCACTGGTTCTCGCATTGACAGCGCGCGGTCGCTGGAGCGCCGGCGATCGAAAGCGACTGCTGCGGCTCATACTTGCCAAGGCCGGAAGCAGCGAGCGAGACTTCCAGCGACGGTTGCTGCGTCACACCCGCCTGAGGGCGTTACTCGGCTGCTGAAACTGGCTCCATGCGCGCCACTACCCGATTGATCCTGGCCTGCATCGTCGCGATACCCTGCCTCGCCCGGGCTGGGGATCCAATCTGGGAGCCGATCGCCGTGGATGAGGCGGCGTCGACGCTGGTCGAACTGGATCGCACGCGCATCGGATATCTGGAGGACCAATTGACGGCCTGGCTGCGGCTGTCATACGCCGAACCGGTGCAGGGTCGCATCCAGCAATTCCGTTCGGCCGTCGCGTTCTACGCCTTCGACTGCGACGGCCTTAGGTACGCGGTGATCGGCGTGACGACCTACAGCGAGCCGCTCGGCGAAGGCGACGTGATCGATCGCTGGGACAGCGCTCCCGCGCGCTGGCAATGGAGGACGGTGCAGCGCGGATCGGGGGACGAGCGAATGCTCGCGATCGCCTGCGCTCAGGCGCCTGCGACCATCCTGAGCAAGCCCATGGCGATGAGCCCGCAGTAAGTGCCGAGCACGTAGCCGAGCACCGCCATCAGGACGCCGACCGGCGCCAGGCTCGGATGGAATGCCGCTGCGACAATCGGTGCGCTGGCCGCGCCCCCGATGTTGGCCTGGGAGCCGACCGCAAAGAAAAAGACCGGCGCGCGGATCATCCAGCCTACGGCCAGCAGGATCGCGGCATGAACCAACATCCAGACGGCGCCGACGGCGACCAGGACCGGTGCTTCCTTCATCTGCGTGAAATCCGCCTGAGCGCCGATGCTCGCGATCAGCAGGTAAAGCATCAGCGTGCCGATACGCGAGGCGCCCGCGCCTTCGAGCCTGCGCGCCGGCGTGAATGACAGCGCAATCGCGAGCGCCGTCACGATGATGAACTTCCAGACGGTCGCGTCGAATACCCGAGAACCCTCGCCGAGAACGCGGCCCGCCAGCGTCGCGAGCCACATGCCGCCGAAACCGATTGCGACGATCATGATCAGGTCGGTCAGCGTCGGGATGCGCGTCGTTTTCGCGGAGAACTCCGCGACGCGTCGCTTCAGATCCTCGATGGCCGTCGTATCGGCTCCGGTGAATCGGTCGATGCGCTGCTGCTGGCCCGCCAGATAGAGCAATACGCCCATCCAGATGCTGGCGATCGAGACATCGACGATCACCATCATCCCGAACATCGCGTCCGAGGTCCCCACGATTTCCGCTAGCGCGACCATGTTGGCGCCGCCACCGATCCAACTGCCCGACAGCGCGGTCATGCCCTGCCAGGTGTCCGGCGGGACCCAGGATGCAAATATCCAGAGCGCGATCGGTGCACCGATCATCACGCCCGCAGTTGCGGACAGCATCATGATCAGTGCCTTGGGACCCAGCCGCAGGATGCCCCGCACGTCCAGCGCCAGGATCAGCAGCATCAGGCTCGCCGGCAGCAGATACGACTTGATCCAGTCGTAAAGCGCGGATTCGGCCGGCAGCACGCCGAGCGTCGTCAGTGCCGTCGGCACGAAGTAGCAGAAGAGCAGGCTCGGAACCACGCCGAACAGGCGTTTGCCCGGCGCCGTCTCGCCGATCCAGAAGATGGTAGCCAGGATGGCGAGTAGAATGACGAGCACGGCGACGGGATCGGTCACCAAGGCTGTGTTTTCTTTCATGGGGTCGCATGGAAACACGAAGGGCGCGAGGGCGTCCAGCCGCGCGGTGATGCGTTTTGGCGGGCGTCTCCGAAAGGCGACGGCCACCCCTGGCCGTATTTCGATGGTTGCGCATAGTGATCTCGTGGGCAGTACAGGAGGCAAGCCGTGAACAAGTCAGCGTTGACCGGAGTGATCGTAGGCGCAGTCGCGGTCACCGCGATCGGCGCCGTTGCGACCACGAAATATGGGCTCAATCCGCTGGCGGACTACGCCGACGGAGTCGCCGTCGAGCCGAACATCAAGACGACTAAGGTCGCGCGCGAGGTATGCCGCGACGAACAGGTGACACGACAGGCGCCGGTCAAGGACGAGAAGCGGATCGCCGGGACGGCGATCGGCGCCGTCGTCGGCGGCGTGCTGGGCCATCAGGTCGGCGATGGCAGCGGCCGGACGCTTGCAACCGCAGCCGGTGCCGTGGCCGGCGGATACGCCGGCAGCAAGGCCCAGAAGGAACTGCAGGAGCGCAACACCGATACTGTGACCGAGCAGCGCTGTGAGACCGTCTACGACTCGCAATCCTCGCAGGAAGGCTACAAGGTCACCTATCGCCTCGACGGCAAGGAAAGCGTGGTCATCATGGATCGCGACCCGGGCAAGCGGATCCGCGTCAAGGACGGCGAACCCGTGCTGAGCGACGCGTCCTAGGCAATCGCGCGCCCAGGGCCGCCGCTCACTCGGCGATCCTGGCGCCGACAATCGCAACGCGAAACTGATTGCTGCTGGCGAAGGGGCCGAGCCCCGTCGCGACCTGGGCTTGCCGGCCGGCCGCAAGCGTACCGGGAATATCGCGGCTGACTTCACGTGTCTGGCCGCTGCCGTCGACGTAGCGCACCGCAATCCGGATCGCCGTGACCGGTACCTTGGTCGGATTGGCGACGGTCACGACCAGCATGCCCTTGCCGTCCAGCGCCGCCTGCTGGCGCAGGTATTTTTCCGGGTTCTGGGGCAGATCAAGCCTGATCAGTGACTCGGTCGCCGCCTCGCCAACGGGGCCCTGCGCGCCGGACGCCATCTCGAAGTACTTCTTCGCGGCATCGTACTGCCGGCCACGCAGCGCGATATTGCCGAGCAAGTAATACGCCGGTCCGGTAGGCAGCAGTTTGACACTCACCTCCAGGTCACGCTGTGCGGAAGCGTCGTCGCCCATGCGCTCGGCCACCAGCCCGCGCTGCAAGTGGTAGTAGAAGAAATTGTCGTTGCGCTGGATGGCGGCCGTATACGCTTGGATCGCAGCCGCATGTTTCTTCTGAATGAAATTCGCATCGCCTTTCAGCGCATGGAAATGCGCTTCATCAGGCTCCAATCGGATGGCCTGCTCGGCCTTGGCGAGCGCGACGTCCGCGCGCTTGTCCGCAAGCGCCTTGCGGCCCTCGCCGTAGGCGTCGTACGCCGGCTTCGCGCGCATCGTTCGCGCGAGTGCCGCACGATAGC
>CAYZDW010000097.1:0-6093 GCA_964477175.1 uncultured Steroidobacteraceae bacterium
GAGAATCGCGGCCTCCAGCTCTTTGATGAACAAGCCCTTGCCGCCAGCCCCGGCGAGCGCCCGATCCACGATGCGGTCGCCCTCGGTGACCATGGGCAGGAGCCGCACGGCGAGGCCCGGACGGGCGGTCTTCAGGCGCGCGGCGACATGTTCGGCCTGCCACAGGGCAAGCCGGCTGCGCCGCGTCGCGATGCGGATTTCCCCACTCATAAGGCCATTGTGCCATGCGTCCGGAAGGCCGTAGGATCATGCCGCTGGCTGACACTGGGAGCAGACCATGAGCAATTGGGTGGCCGGGTGGCTGGTGCTGGCAGGCATGACCGGGGTGGCCTCGGCGGAAGACACGGCGCGCGCGTCGGTGGGTGATCATCGCCTGAGCGCCGGCGACGAGGTCAGCCTGGGTGAATACGTGCCGGGCAACGTCTATCTCGCGGCCGGGCGCGTGCATCTCGACGACCGCGTCGGCGGCAGCGCCTTCGTCACCGGCGGCGAGGTAGACGTCACGGGCTCGGTCGGACGCAACCTATACGCGGCCGGCGGCGACCTGCGCATCGAAGGCGAAGTCGAAGGCAATGTCCGCGCGGCCGGCGGCAAGGTCCGCGTCACGCGCGGCGCGAAGCTCCGCGACAACGTGACGCTCGCCGGCGGCAGTGTCGAGGTGGAAGGCGAGGTCGGCGAGGATCTGCGCGTCTTCGGCGAATCCATCGTCATCAACGGCAGCATCGGGGGCGACCTCGAGATGGCGGGCGAGAGTATCCGCATCGGCCCGGAGGCGCGCATCGCCGGCCGGCTCGAGTACAAGAGCGGTGGCAGCATCGTCGTGGATCCACGGGCCCAGATTGCGCAGGGCATCGCGGAACTCGATGCCAACGACAAGAACTGGCTCAGGAAAATCGGTCGCGGCACCACGCGTGTTGGCGGCGCGCTCTTTACGCTCGGCGTCGTGCTGCTTGGAGCGCTCCTGATCCTCGGCCTGCCCAGCTTCAGCCGTGAGGCTGCGGCGACCATGCGGCGCGAGTGGTGGCAGAGCGGCGGCGTCGGATGCGTGATGCTGATCGGCGTGCCGTTCGCGATCGTCGTACTGATGATCACTGTGATCGGCATCCCGCTCGCGCTGATGATGATTTTCGGTTACGTCGTGATGTTGATGCTTGGCTACGTGATCGCGGCGCTCTTTGTCGGCGACCTGGCGCTGGAGCGCCTGGGCGCCGAACGGTCAAAGTCCCTGGGCTGGCGAGTGCTGTTCCTGCTGCTCGCGCTCGTCGCGCTATCGTTTGTGCGTCAGCTGCCGCTGATCGGCGGGCTCGTAGTAGCTCTGCTATTCGTGGCCGGCATCGGCGCTTTCACGATCAGGAGCTGGAGAGGGATCAGGCAAAAGGAGGAGGCAGCAGCGTAGCACCGCGGCTGCGCCGATCCGGACGCTATCCCTTCAACCGTCTCGCCACGTCCGCCGCCAGTCTTCGGCTGACAGCCAGCGCCGCCGCGCCGTTTCTCAGCCGCACCAGCTGATGTCCTTCGGCATCGCGCTCCAGCCCCTCGATATGGGCGAGGGCGACCAGCGTTTTTCTGTGCACGCGCACGAAGCTCGCCGCGAACTCGTCTTCCAGGGCCTTCAGCGGCTCCTCGATCAGCTCTTCGCCGCCGGTGTGGCGGAGCGTCGTGTATTTCAATTCGGCGATGAAGCAGAGGATGTTCTCGACCGGGATGAGCTTGAGTTCGTCGCGCGCGCGCACGGCGATGCGGGTGCGCGGGCCGCCGCCGGCGCCATCGGCGATGCGCGTCAGTTGCGCGCGAGTCGGCTGGCGGGCACGGGCGAGCGCTTCCTGCAGTTTTTCCAGCCGCACGGGCTTCAATAAGTACCCGGCCGCCTGGACCTCAAAGGCCGCGAGCGCATGCTCGTCGAAGGCGGTCGTGAAGATCACCGCGGGCGGCTCGGGCATCCGCGCCAGGTGATGCGCGGTCTCGAGGCCGTCCATGCCGGGCATGCGGATGTCGAGCAGGACCACCTCGGGGCGCAGGGAGCCAGCGAGCAGCAGCCCTTCCTCGCCGGACGCGGCGACGCCCGCAAGCTCGGCGTCGGGCAGTTCTTCGACGAGATGCGCCAGGCGTTCGCGCGCGAGCGGCTCGTCGTCCACGACCAGTACGCGCAGCTTCATCGGGGCCCGCCGATCGGAAAGCGCAGCGTGACGATGAAGCGCTCGGGCCCCTCGACGATCTCGAGGTCGGTCTCGCCGTGGAACATCAGGTCGAGGCGCTGGCGCACGTTGTCGAGCCCAATCTGGTGGCCGGGACGGCGCGCGACGAGCTTGGCCGCGATCGGATTGTCGATGGTCAGCACCGCCGTCGATCCCTCGCGGCGGCCGGTGACGCGAATGGTGCCGCCCTTATCCAGCGGCTCGATGCCGTGGTAGACGGCATTCTCGAGCAGGGGCTGCAGGAACAGCGCGGGCACCGGCGTATCCATCGGCAGCGCATCGACCTGCCAGTCCACGCGCAGGCGATCGCCGAGGCGCAGCCGCTCGACGCGCTCGTAGGCGCGCGCGATCTCGATCTCGCTTCCGAGCGGTATGCGCTCGCGATGCTCGCGAAGCGAAGCCCGGAAAAGATCCGAGAGATCCGCGATCGCCTGCTCGGCGACACGCGGATCGGTGCGCGTCAGCGAGGCGATGGTGTTCATGCTGTTGAACAGGAAATGCGGGCGGATGCGCGCCTGGAGGGCGCGCACGCGGCTCTGCGCCTCGGCTTCGACATTGCGCCGCCATTGCTGAGAAACGTAGAAGTATCGCAGCGCCAGCCCCCCAGCGATGGTGCCAACCGCGAGATTGCGCAGCATGAATTCGATGTGATCGGCACCGAGTGCGTCCCTGGTGACCCCGAGCAGGCGGCTGGCCGAGCCCGCGAGCCACCAGGCCCCCTCGGTCACGAGCGCGGTTACGCCGAGCATCAAGAGGAGCGCGAGCACTGAGCCGCGCAACACGTCGAGTCGCGACAGCGCGCCACGCGCGGCGCAGAGTACTGCGGCCGAGCCGAGCCCGGCCCACAACAGAAAGAGCGAGGTGCGTGCGAGGTCGGTCCAGAACTGTTCGGAGATGCCGAAACGCGCAAGCGTCAGGAAGATCGCCACCAGCTCCGCGATCAGGACGACCGCCAGCACACTCTGCGCCGCACAGAAATCGGGCAGGTAGAAACCCGGGCGTTCGCGGCGGCCGGTGCGCATCGGCTCAATCCCCGGCCGCGAACAGCGGCGTCTTCAGGCGGAAGATCGTCGAGATGTCCTCGTCGCCGTGCCCGGTCTCGAGCAGGCGTCGGTAATCGGCGAGCGTACTCTCGATGACGGGAAGCGTTGCGCCGTGCCGCGCGGCCATGTCGCGGCAAATGCGCAGGTCCTTGTCGTGCAGCCGGACGCGGAAGCCGGCCGGGAACTCACCGCGTGCCATGAATGGCGCCCGGTGCACGAAATACCAGCTCGAACCCGCGCCCTTGCCGAGCACCTCGATCACCTGTTCGAGCGGCAGGCCTTCGGCCTGCGCGAAAGCCATCGCCTCGGCCACGACCTGGATGACACCCGCACAGAGAATCTGGTTGGTGGCCTTGGTCGCCTGACCGGCGCCGGTGGGGCCGAGGAGCGCGATGGTCTTGCCGAGCGCCGAGAGCACCGGGCGCGCGCGTTCGAAAATCTCGGGCTCACCGCCGCACATGATGGCGAGGGTCGCGTTCCGCGCACCCTCGACGCCGCCGCTGACGGGGCAGTCGAGCAATGCGGCGCCCACGGTCGCAAGCCGCGCGGCGGCTTTGCGCGCCGTATCCGCGGCAACGGTCGAGCAGTCGACAACGATCGTGCCCTTGCGCAGGCCGGGCAGGAGCGCCTCGACGACCGCGAGCAGATCCTCATCGGCGGAAACGCAGGTGACGATGAATTCGCAGGCGGCGGCGAGTTCGGCGGGGGTGCCGAAAATCCGGCAACTGATCTCGGACGCGAAAGCTTGGGATCTGGCGGCAGTGCGGTTCCAGACGCCGGTGAGCAATCCGGCGCGATGCAGATTGCGGGCCATGTGCTGGCCCATGGCGCCCAGACCGATGAATCCGACGTTCATGGCGGGCCCCATTGTGCCCGATCGCGGCACGGCGCCGCTTCCAAGGCTGACGGCAGCAGCAGGCTAGCTGCAGTATTCGTCGACCGACTGCTTGGCGCGCACCCGGGCCTCGGCCAGTTCCTCGTCCGTCAGGTACTCGCGCTGGCCGTCCGCGGTCTCGCGGAACAGGCGCCGGGACTCGACGTAGCGCTGGTAGCGCTCCTGGGCTTCCTTGCACTGCTTGCCCTTCTCATTGGCAACGTCGGCCTGTACGGCGGCCATCGCCTGGCGATCAACCGTCGGCTCGGTGGACTCGTTGTCCGATGTCGGCGTCGAAGGCTCTTCACCGCCATCGCCTTCATCGCCCTCTTCCCCTTCGTCCAGGACGTCGGACTCCTGATGGTAGATGCCCAGGACTTTGGCGTCGGCCTGGGTCGGGGGCAGGTCGGTGTAATAGATCTGGCCACGGGAGTCGACCCACTTGTAGACGGTGTCCGCCGCGGCGACGACCGTGAGGCCCGCCATCAGCAATGCCACCAGGAACTTCTGCAACATGTTGACCTCCAGGCCGCGGCGCCGACTGTCACAGCGCCTTTTCATCGAGCTCGCCGGTGCGGATGCGCACCACGCTGCCGAGCCCGGTCACGAAAATCTTGCCATCGCCAATCTTGCCGGTCCGGGCGGAGGCCGCGATCGCATCGATCACCGCGTCCACGCGCTCGTCCTCGACCGCGATCTCGATCCGCACCTTGGGGAGGAAATCCACGACATATTCCGCCCCCCGATACAGCTCAGTGTGGCCTTTCTGGCGCCCGAAACCTTTGACCTCCGTCACAGTGACGCCCTGCACCCCGATCTCGGCCAGGGCGGAGCGGACCTCGTCGACCTTATAAGGCTTGATGATGGCGGTGACCATCTTCATGGGCGGGCTCCTGCGGGGGAGTGTAACGGACAGCGCCCGAGGACCGGTACGGGTTCGGACCGGCCAGGGGCGGGCCGGTTCCCGGGCTGCGGAGGGGGTGGCTGCGCCGGGAACGGCCGCCGGTCGAACCTGAGGGGCCTAGCTGTTGTAGGCGCGCTCGTCGTGCAGCGCGAGGTCGAGACCCTCGACCTCCTGCTCACGGGTGACGCGCAGGCCGACGGTCGCATCCAGAAGTTTCAGGATGATGAACGTCACGATCCCACTGAAAGCGAGCGTGAACAGCACGCTCTTGGTCTGCACCCAGACCTGCTGGCCAATCGTCACGCCCTCCGCAAGCCCCACGCCTCCCAGCGCTCCGGCGCAGACGCCCGTCAGGATCGCGCCCACGATGCCGCCCACCGCGTGCACGCCAAAGACATCCAGCGAATCGTCATAGCCCAAGGCGCGCTTGAGGCGCGCCGCGGCGAAGAAGCACAGCACGCCCGAGGCGCCGCCGATCAGGAGTGCGCCCGCCGGCCCCGCCGTGCCCGAAGCCGGCGTGATCGCAACGAGCCCCGCGATTGCGCCCGTCACGATGCCGAGCGCGCTCGGCTTGCCGTACGCGACCCATTCCGTGCCCATCCAGGCGAGCGCCGCGGCGGCGGTTGCAATCTGCGTCACCAGCATCGCCATGCCGGCCGTGCCGTTTGCGGCGGCATGGCCGTGTTCGGATGGCCATTGCGCTTGCCGAGCACCAGCGCCGCCACGAGCCCCGCAATCCCTGCATTGATGTGCACCACCGTGCCGCCCGCGAAGTCGAGCGCGCCCCACTGCCAGAGCATGCCGGCCTTGGCGTTGACTTCATCCACCAGCTTGGGATCGGTGTAGGCGTCCGGACCCATCCAGAACCACACCCTGTGCGCGATCGGCGCGTAGGCGAAAGTGAACCACAGCACCATGAAGATCAGCACCGCCGAGAACCTGGCGCGCTCCGCGAACGCGCCAAGCACGAGGCAGCAGGTGACCGCGGCAAACGTCGCCTGGAACGCGACGAACACGAGTTCCGGGATCGGCGTCGCCTTGCTGAAGGTCGCCGCCATCGCGTACTCGCCCTTGATC
>CAYZDW010000098.1:0-4313 GCA_964477175.1 uncultured Steroidobacteraceae bacterium
GCCCATTGCGCGAGGTTGAGGCCATCCGGCCGGTTTTCTACCAGATGAGCAGGGCCTATGTCGTGGGCCGGATTCTCGGTGAGGGTTGGATGCTGCCGCTCGCGATTGCGTTTCGCAACACGCCGCGCGGCGTGCTGGTCGACGCCGTGATGCTCCGCGAAAGCGATGTCTCGATCCTGTTCAGCTTCACGCGTTCCTACTTCCACGTCGATCTCGAGCGCGTCGGCGAGGCCGTGCTGTTCCTGCGCTCAATCCTGCCGCAGAAGCCCGTCTCCGAGTTGTTCCCGGTGCTCGGCCGCGCCAAGCAGGGCAAGACCGAGCGCTTCCGCGAGATCTTCCGGCACCTCGATGGAACCGCCGACCGGTTCGTGCGCGCGCCGGGCGAACGGGGCCTGGTGATGGTCTGCTTCACGCTCGAGAACTTCGACGTCATCTTCAAGGTCATCCGCGACCGCTTCCCACCCGTCAAGAATATCCGGCGCGAGGAAGTCATGGCCAAGTACGACATGGTCTTCAAGCATGACCGCGCCGGGCGCCTGGTCGATGCGCAGGAATTCCGCCGGATCCGGCTGCCGTGTCACCGCTTCGACCCGGACATGCTGGATGAGCTTACGGGCGAATGCGCGATCAACGTCCGGGTCGAGGGCGACGATGTCAACATCGGGCACGCCTACGTCGAGCGGCGCATGACGCCGCTCAACCTCTACCTGCGCACGGCGACTTCCGAGCAGGCTGAGCTCGCCGTCATCGAGTACGGCCAGGCGATCCGCGACCTCGCCTACACGAATATCTTCGCCGGTGACCTGCTGCTGAAGAACTTCGGCGTCACGCGCCATAGCCGGGTGATCTTCTACGACTACGACGAGTTGTGCCGGATCACGGACTGCCGGTTCCGCGACCTGCCGCAGGCGCCGACGCACGAGGATGAAATGCGCGCCGAAAGTTGGTTCTACGTCGCCGACAACGACGTGTTTCCGGAGACCTTCCTGAACTTCCTCGGCATCGAGGGCCGGCTGCGCGAGGTATTCCTCGACAAGCACGGCGAGATTCTCGAGGCAGGCTGGTGGCGGGCCTTGCAGGAACGCCTGCAGGGCGGCGATGTCGTCGAGGTGCTGCCCTACCACCCGCACCGCGTGCGGGTCGCCAGCAGCGCCTAGGCCTCTGATACCCGCGAGAGAGCCGCGTCGAGATCGGCAATCAGGTCGTCGGTGTCCTCGATGCCGATCGAGAGGCGCACCGTGCCGTCGCCGATGCCGCTGATCGCGACCTGCTCGGCCGTCAGGCCGCGCGGTCGCAGGAGTTGCGCCGGCATCACGAGCGATTCGACCGAACCCAGGCTCGGGGTGATCGCGAAGAACTCCAGCGTGTCCGAGAACACCCGCGCTGCTTCCAGCCCTCCCTCGAGGTCGAAGGAAACGATCGACCCGAAGTCGTGCATCTGCTCGCGTGCAAGCGCATGGCGCGGATGGCCGGCGAGCCCTGGGTAGTGAACCCGTGCGACCGCTGGGTGATCGTCGAGGAAGGCGGCGATGCGCGCGGCGCTTGCTGCCTGCGCCTCATGACGCAGGTAGTAGGTCTTCATGCCGCGCATCACCAGGAATGCGGCGTGCGGGTCCAAGAGCGCGCCCAGCACGATCGCGTCGCGCCGGATCGCGCGGATCAGCTCGTCGCGCGCGATGATTGCGCCGCCCATGACGTCGCCGTGACCGGACGCGAACTTGGTCAGGCTGTGCACGAAGACATCGATGCCGTACTGGCCGTGGTTGTGGAACCCCGCAAAGGTATTGTCGAGCACGGTCATGGCGCCGTGCGCGTGCGCGGCCCGGGTGATCCGTCCGATGTCCGCGATGCGCGTGACCGGGTTGGTCGGGCTCTCGAACCAGACCAGTTTGGTCGGCCGCTCGGCCAGCACGCGCTCAATCCCCGTGTCGTCCTCGATCGACAGCATCGTGTGCTGCACTCCGAAGCGGCCCAGCAGGCTCTGGATGAGCTGGCGGCTGGGCCCGTAGGTTTCGACGAAGCACAGCAGGTGGTCGCCCGCGCGCGTGAGCGACAACAGGCTGCCCGAAATCGCTGCAACGCCCGACCCAACCGCAATGCAATCGTCGCGGCCCTGCAGTTCGGCGAGCAGCTTCTCGAGCTGGCGGGTCGTCGGATTCGCGTGGCGCGTGTAGTAGAAGCCTTCCCGCTCGCCGCGGTAGGCGCGCATCGTCTCCTCGAGGCTCTCGAAAGCGAACTTGACCGTCTGGTGGATCGGCGCGACCAACGGACGGTTGTCCGCCGGAACGATGACGTCCGGTGGATGGTTGACGCGCGTGCGGCCCTTCATTGGAATCCCCCGCGGCAGTGCCGCCGGGGCCCTCAGACCCTGGTGGTCCAGCCGGCCGGAGTCGGTACCTCGCCCTGCTGCATCGAGACGAGCGCCGTGCGCAGCCGGCGCGTGTGCGGCCCGACCTCGCCGGTCCCGACCTTGTACTCGCGTCCGCCGGAGCGCACGAGCGTGCCGACACCGGCGAGCACAGCAGCCGTGCCCGAGAGTGCGGCCTCGCCGTCCTTGACCCAGTCGAGCATTTCGTCGACGGTAATCACGCGCTCCTCGACCTCGAAGCCGAGATCCGGCGCGATCGTCAGAAGTGAATCGCGGGTCACGCCGTGCAGGAATGTCGTGTCGAGGCTGCGTGTCAGGATCTTTCCTTCCCGGATCATCAGGAAGTTGGCCGCACCGGTCTCCTGGACCTGGCCGCCCGGGCAGAACAGCACCTGGTCCACCTGGTACTTCTGGCGGGCCGCGAGCGTCGGACCCATCGCAGCGGCGTAGTTGCCCCCCGTCTTGACCATGCCGAGGTGCGGGGCGCAGCGCATTGCCTGCTCCTCAACGTAGATTCGCAATGGCTTCGGGCCTGAGGAGAAGTAATCCCATACCGGGCTCGCGAGCACGATCAGCATGGCCTCGGCCGGTGGCGTTGACGCACCGCCGATGCTGGCCCCAGTGCCAATGAGCATCGGGCGAAGGTAAAGGGCGCCCGGCGGCTCCGGCACCTCGTCGCGAACCCTGTCCACGACCGCAGTGACCATCGCCGCGAGCTGCGCCGCATCTGGCTCCGGCATCGCGAGTCCCCGCGCGCTTTGGCGCATGCGCGTAATGTGGCGGTCCATCCGGAAGATGTTGATGCTGCCGTCGGCCCAGCGATAGGCCTTGAAGCCTTCGAAGCAGCTGCTGGCATAGTGCAGTACGTGCGCCGCCGGGCTGATCTCGATCGGACCGACCTTGGAGAGCTCATGCGCCGACCACTTGCCGTCGCGGAAATTCGCGACCGCCATCGTGCTCGCGAGCACGGTACCGAAAGCGGGGCGAGTCGGGAGCTCGGGCGCGGTCCGGGTCTGCATGGCCTGTGCGTTCATGGTCGGGTCAATCCTGTAGGAAGATGGTTGCGGGGTGCTCCAGGCGCTCCTTGAGCGCCTGGATCATGGCGGCGGCGTCGAAGCCGTCTACGAAGCGATGATCGAAGGAAGAAGATAGATTCATGATCCTGCGCACGGTGATCGCGCCATTCACGACGACCGGCCGCTCGACGGCCTTGTTGACGCCGATGATCGCGACCTCTGGCGCGTTGATGACCGGCGTCGAGGCGATGCCACCGAGCTTGCCGAGGCTCGTCACCGTAATCGTCGAACCCGTGAGCTCCTCGCGCGTGGCTTTGTTGTTGCGCGCGGCCTCCGACAGGCGTCGTATTTCCGCGGCAAGTTCCGTCACCGAGTGCGCCTCGGCGTGGCGCAGGACCGGCACCTTGAGGCCGTCCGGCGTCTGGGTCGCAATGCCGACGTGCACCGCGTGGTGACGGACGATCAGGTTGCGTTCCGCGTCGTGGACGGCGTTGCACTGCGGGAACTGCTCGAGCACGCGCACCAGGGCGGCGACGAGGAACGGCAGGTAGGAATACCCGGGCTGTCCCTTCGGATCGGGGCTAAAAAATCCTATTGAAAAATTAAACTAATAGATTGTTAATTATTTGCAACTTATTAGCCGGTTTTACGTACAATAAATTCCGTAAGTTTATAAACTAAAAAAGAAATAAGATGTCTATAAAAATTATGCATACTGCCGATAATCATATTGGCATGAAATTCGACAAACATTTTGAACATGTAAAAGAAAAACTAATTGAAGAGCGATTTAATGCGTTAAAGAAAATTGTTGACAAAGCCAATGAAACCCGTTCTCATTTTTTAGTTATTGCCGGTGATTTATTTGATAGTATAAATGTAAAATCAAGTGATATTAAAGCAACTGCAAAAATTTTAAATTCTTTTGC
>CAYZDW010000099.1:0-2915 GCA_964477175.1 uncultured Steroidobacteraceae bacterium
GTTCTGCGTCCTGACGGTGAGTTCGAGCGTCTCGTTGGCGGCCTGCTTGATGTTGAAATTCGTGCGGTCCTGGTCGGAGATCACGTAGGCGAGTTCGCGGCCCAGCAGCTCCGACTGCGACCAGCCGAGCAGCTGCGTTGCCGCCACGTTGACGCGCTTGATCAGGCCGTCCGGTGAGGTCACAAACACA
The DNA here is from genome assembly GCA_964477175.1 of uncultured Steroidobacteraceae bacterium. Classification (GTDB taxonomy): domain Bacteria; phylum Pseudomonadota; class Gammaproteobacteria; order Steroidobacterales; family Steroidobacteraceae; genus SCUD01. The sequence goes on from CAYZDW010000099.1 coordinate 191, forward strand.
GCGTCGTTCATGCTGTCGAGCATGATGTCGAGCGCGCGGCCCGTGGCCGCGTGGTCGCTCAGGTTGATGCGCAATCGTTCGAGCGCGAGCGCCAGGTCCGCGCCGTAGCCGCCGGCGGGCGCCTCGATCCGGGTGGCCCAATTTCCACCGGCAAGCCGCTCGACGGCGGCGCGCAGATCCTCGAGCGGGCCTTCGACGCGCCGCGTGAACCGCCAGGCCGTCGCGAACGCGACTGCGAGCAGCAACAGGCCGCCACCGGCCAGCACCAGCAGCCGGCGCTCGAATTCCGAGCTGCGGCGCAGGTCGAGCGCGGTGGCGATCTCGGCCGTGCGCCGCACGTCGCCGCCCGCGGCGACCTGTCCGATCAGCGCCCCGTCGGCGTCGATGTCGAGCCGCAGGTCGATGGCCGCCAGGGCGACGAGCACGACGAGCAACACCGCGCAGGCGGTGGTCGCCATGACGAGCGCTCTGGTTCGGAAACTGGGCCTCATGCCGTCGTAGCGGTACAGCCGCGCCGACCCCCGATTATGTTTCTGCCTGCCGGCCTTGACCGGCCGCCGTCATCATACGCTGCCCACCTGCGAGCCACAGCGCCGGACCGGCCGCGCCGCAGGCCGCCCGGTGCGGTAGCATCGCCGGCTTGGACGCGCTGCAACTGACCGGCCGTGACCGTGGCCATATCATCGACCTGACCTCCCCGCGCTGCATGCTGCATGCCGCGGTCGTCGAACCCTTCCTCGCGATGCGGGAGAATGCCGCGCGCTCGGGCATCGATCTACTGCCGGTGTCGTCGTTCCGCGACTTCGAGCGGCAACGCCGGATCTGGAATGCCAAGTACTGCGGCGAGCGGCCGGCGCGCGACCGCGCCGGCAGGCTCATCGACATGAATCGTCTGGACCCGGGCAGGCGGGTGGAAATGATCCTGCTGTGGTCGGCGCTGCCTGGCGCCAGCCGGCACCATTGGGGCAGCGACATCGACTTCGTCGACGGCCGGGTCATCGCGGGCGGCTACGAGGCGCAACTCGAGAGGCCGGAGTACCGGCGCGGCGGGCCCTTCGCCGCGCTGTCGCGCTGGCTGGCGGAACACATGCGGCGCTACGGCTTCTATCGGCCCTACACGCGCGAAGGTATCGGCGTGCAGCCCGAACCCTGGCACCTGAGCTACGCGCCAGTCGCGCGTCGCGCGTTGCCGTCGCTGACCGTGGACTTGCTGGCTGCGGCAATCGCGGGCGCGGGCGTTGATGGCGAGGCCGAGATCCTCGCCCGCCTGCCGTCGATTCACGACCGTTACGTATTGGGAATCGACGCGCCGCCCAGGATGCGGTCGCGCTGGGCCCGGCTCAGTTCGCGTTGACGGGAGCCGGCGCGCCCCAGATTTCCTTGAGGTGCTCGACGAGCAGCGTGCGCACACGTTGCATCGCGTTCTGCTCGACTGTGAAAACCGGCGGATTGCGGCGCAGGAGCGGCCAGCGGCTGCTACGCGCGAGTCCGCGCAGGTATTCGATGTTTTGCCGGATCGCGTCCATGTAGGGGTTGTCGCCGCCGAACAGCGGCTCGACATGGCGGTAGGCGTGACCGAATGCGCCGCCCAGCCGGTTTTCGATGGTCGTCGCGACGAACTGCGGTGTCTGGCGCAGCAGATCGAGGCCGGAGCCGTACAGCACCTTCATGCCGCCGGCGCCTGCGCGCACGGCGACGTCGCCGAGCACGAACTCGATGTACAGCCGGTCGCGGCATTTCTCGAGGTAGCAGCGATCCGCCATCTGCGCGAGCAAGTCCGCGGTGCCGAGCAGGTGGCCAACCAGGCGATCGCGCGGATCGGCGACGCGGATCAGGTCGAGCGGCATCTCGTATCCGGTGAAATGCACGATGCGCGTGGACACCGGCACCCAGTCGCCGAGGCCAGCAGCGGGCAGGTAACGTCCGAGGTAACGCGCGCTGCGCGTGACATGCTGGCGCGTGAACACGGCGCCGTTTGAGATGTCTTTTTCCGCGACCTCGCGGATGTAACCCGAGTCGTGAAAAAGCGCCGTCACCAGGCCCATGAGCGCGCGTTCCGCGCTGATGCGCGGCCCGTCCGGGTGGCTCCTCTCGTAGCCGGCCATCAGTCGGGCCATCGTGAGCACCATGTCCTGGGAGTGCTGCAGGTCGTGATAGACGGTGTCGACGCCCAGGTAGCCGGGCGTCTGGCCCGTGAACAGCCGCTCGAAATCCGTGAGCGCAGTCTGCAGCGTCGTGAGCGGCGCACCGGGCCAGGTCTCCGAATAGAGCTGAAGCACGGCCGCGCGCACGGCGGGCGGGGAGCTGACCTGCACCGTGTCGGTGACGTCGAAATCGCTGCGGCGGTAGGGGCGGGCCACGCGGTGGCGAGCCTCCGTTTCAGTGTTGTGGAAGGCAGTCTACGCCCCCGTCGCCGGCACCCGCCAACCGCTTTGGCGCGAGTTTGCGTGCGGTCACATCCCGCGCATCAGCCTATGTCAAACGAGGCGACAACCGGGGCGTGATCCGAGGGGCGTTCCCAGGCACGCGGGCTGCGATCCACGGCGCAGGCCTTGCAACGGGCGGCGAGGGCGGCGGACGCCAGCACCAGGTCGATGCGCAGTCCGTGATTTCGGCGGAATGCGCCCATGCGGTAATCCCACCACGACCAGGTGCCAGGCGGCTGCTCGAAGCGCCGGAACAGGTCCACGAGCCCGAGACCCGTGATCGCGGCGAGCGCCTTGCG
>CAYZDW010000100.1:0-3309 GCA_964477175.1 uncultured Steroidobacteraceae bacterium
AACAAGTTGAAGATCGACATCCACACCTCGCGGCCTGGCATCATCATCGGCCGCAAGGGCACCGAGGTCGACAAGCTGAAGATCGAGATCCAGAAGCGCACGAACCGTGAGGTCTTCATCAACATCCAGGAGATCCAGAAGCCGGAGCTCGACGCGCAGCTCATCGCGGAGTCGGTCGGGGTGCAGCTCGAGAAGCGCGTCGCGTTCAGACGGGCGATGCGCAAGGCCGTGGAATCGGCGCTCCGGTTCGGCGCGCGCGGCATCAAGGTGCGCGTGTCGGGCCGGCTGAACGGCGCCGAAATCGCGCGCTCGGAGTGGTACCTGCACGGCCAGCTGCCGCTGCAGACGCTGCGCGCCGACATCGACTACGGCTTCGCCGAGGCGCACACGACCTACGGCCAGATCGGCGTGAAGGTGTGGCTCTTCAAGGGTGAGCGGCTGGTGCCGCGCACCGGCCGCGACGAGGAATATCGCGACCGGGCGCCGCGCCGGGTTCCGGCGCGGGCGTAGCCACGCGTAGGTGACAGGGGGCAGGGGTCAGACATCATGTTGATGCCCAAGAAGGTCAAGTACAGAAAGCAGCAGCGCGGGCGCATGGCCGGCAAGGCGTGGCGCGGGTCCGACGTGTCCTTCGGCGACTACGGACTGAAGGCGATGGAGCCGTGCTGGCTCACCGATCGGCAGATCGAGGCGGCGCGCGTGGCGATGACGCGCTTCATCAAGCGCGGCGGGAAGATCTGGGTCCGCGTCTTCCCCGACAAGCCGATCACGAAGAAGCCGCAGGAAACGCGCATGGGCAAGGGAAAGGGCGCGCCCGATCAGTGGGTCTGCGTGGTCCGGCCGGGCCGGATTATGTTCGAGATGGAAGGCGTCACCGAGACGGAGGCGCGCGAGGCGATGCGCCTGGCCGCCGCCAAGCTGCCGATCAAGACGAGGTTCGCCACCCGGTTCGCGCAGGAGAAGGCGTCGTGAAGGCCGCCGAGGTCCGTGAGCTGACGGCGGACGACCTCCGCGCCCGCGTCAAGGATCTGGACGACCAGCTGTTCCGGCTGCGGATTCAGAAGGCGATGGGCACGCTCGAGGCGCCGACCAAGGTGCGTGAGGTCCGCCGCGACCTGGCGCGCATGAAGACGATTCTGCGGGAAAGGGAACGGCAGACGGCATGAGCGTCAAGTCACAGCTGACCGGCACCGTGGTCAGCGACAAGATGGAGAAAACGGTGGTGGTCGCCGTAGAGCGGCAGGTGCGGCATTCCGTGTACGGGAAGAGCCAGCGCAAGACGTCGACCTTCATGGCGCACAACGAGAAGAACGAGGCGAAGGTGGGCGACACGGTCACCATCGCCGAGTCGCGGCCGCTCAGCCGCCGCAAGCGCTGGGTCGTGACGCGCGTCGTCGCGAAGTCGCAGGAGATCTAGACCATGATCCAGATGCGATCGATTCTCGACGTCGCCGACAACTCGGGGGCGCGCAAGATCGCGGTGATCAATCCGATCGGCGGCTCGACCGGGCGCTACGCGCGGCTCGGCGACATCGTCACCGCGTCGGTCAAGGAAGCGACGCCCGACGGCACGGTCAAGAAGGGGCAGGTCGTCAAGGCGGTGATCGTACGGACGGCGAAAGAGCAGCGCCGGCGCGACGGCAGCTACATCCGGTTCGACCGCAACGCCGCCGTGCTCATCAACGATGAGCACGAACCGATCGGCACCCGTGTGTTCGGGCCCGTGGCGCGCGAGCTGCGCGAGCGCCGGTTCATGAAGATCATCTCGCTCGCGCCTGAGGTGCTGTAGGCCATGTCGCGTGTGCAGACCCCGATTCGGAAGAACGACACCGTCATCGTGACGGTCGGCAAGGATCACGGCAAGCGCGGCCGCGTGCTGCGCGTGCTGCCCGAGAGGAACCGCCTGATCGTCGAGGGCGTGAACATCATCAAGCGGCACACGCGCCCGAACCCGCAGCGCAACATCAAGGGGGGCATCGTCGAGCGCGAGGCGGCGCTCCACGCGAGCAACGTGCAGCTCGTCTGCCCCGAGTGCGGCGTGATGACGCGGGTGGGCCACCGGATCCTGAACGACGGGCGCAAGGTCCGGGTCTGCCGCAAGTGCGAGGGAGTGGTCGACAAATGAACCGCCTGAGAGATCGGTATCAGAAGGAAGTCGTGCCGGCGCTCAAGAAGGAGTTCGGCTACACGAACGTGATGGCGATTCCGAAGATCGAGAAGGTCGTGATCAACATGGGCCTGGGCGAAGCGACGCAGAACGCGAAGGTCGCCGAGATCGGCGCCGACGAGCTCGGGCGCATCACCGGGCAGAAGCCGGTCGTCCGCCGCGCGACCAAGTCGATCGCCCAGTTCAAGCTGCGGCAGGGGATGCCGGTCGGCGCGATGGTGACCCTCCGCGGCGAGCGGATGTACGAGTTCCTCGACCGCCTGATCAGCATCGCACTGCCGCGCGTGCGCGACTTTCGCGGCGTGTCGCCCAAGGGGTTCGACGGCCGCGGCAACTACACGCTGGGGCTGCGCGACCAGCTGCTCTTCCCCGAGATCGACTACATGAAGGTCGACAAGGCGCGCGGCATGAACGTGTCGGTCGTGACGACGGCGAAGACGGACGAAGAGGCGCGGAAGCTGCTGCAGCTCATGGGCATGCCTTTCAGGACGAACTGACGATATGGCAACAACGGCAAAGATGGCGAAAGAGCTCAAGACGCCGAAGTACCGCATTCGGCTGCGCAACCGCTGCAAGCTGTGCGGCCGGCCGCGCGGCTTCCTGCGCAAGTTCTCGATGTGCCGCCTCTGCTTCCGCAAGCTGGCGCTCGAAGGCGACGTCACCGGCGTGATCAAGAGCTCCTGGTAGCTGAGAGAGGACCATGACCGATCCGATTTCCGACATGCTGACGCGCATCCGCAACGCGGTGACGGCGAAGCACACGCGTGTGGACCTGCCGGCGAGTAAGCTCAAGGCGGAGATCGCGCGCATCCTCCAGGACGAGGGGTACATCCAGGGGTTCAGTCTGGCCGAGGAGCCGCCGGAGAAAGCCGGCCGCCAGGCGCGGCCGCTGATTCGCCTGTTCCTCAAGTACGGACCGAAGGGCGAGCGTGTGATCAGCGGAATCGAGCGCATCAGCCGTCCCGGCCGCCGCGTCTATCTCGGTGTGGACGACGTGCCCACGGTGCTCGGCGGCCTGGGCACGAGCATCCTGACGACGTCGCGCGGAGTGATGACCGGCCGCGAGGCAGCGAAGGCCGGCGTCGGCGGCGAAGTGCTCTGCAACATCTGGTAGCTGGTCGCTGAGAGCTGAGAGACATGTC
>CAYZDW010000101.1:0-19722 GCA_964477175.1 uncultured Steroidobacteraceae bacterium
TACATGCGCATGCGCGGCTACAACGTCCTGCAGCCGATGGGCTGGGACGCCTTCGGACTGCCGGCAGAGAATGCCGCGATCGAGAACGACGTGCCGCCGGCCCGCTGGACGCGCGACAACATCGCGCACATGAAGCGGCAGTTCAAGTCGCTCGGCTTTGGCATCGACTGGTCGCGCGAGCTCGCGACCTGCGACGCGGATTACTACCGCTGGAACCAGTGGCTGTTCCTGCGCATGCTGGAACGCGACATCGCCTACAAGACGACCGGCGTCGTCAACTGGGATCCGGTCGATCAAACCGTGCTCGCAAACGAACAGGTCATCGACGGGCGCGGCTGGCGCACCGGCGCGCTGATCGAGAAGCGCGAGATCCCGATGTACTACTTGCGCATCACCCGCTACGCGGAGGAGCTGCTCTCGGCGCTCGACCGGCTCGAAGGCTGGCCAGAACGCGTGCGGGTCATGCAGGCGAACTGGATCGGGCGCAGCGAGGGCGTCAACCTCACGTTCCCGTGGCGGATCGACGGGGAGAGCGGCGAACTGAAGGTCTTCACGACGCGCGCGGACACCATCATGGGCGTCACTTTCGTCGCGGTCGCCGCCGAACATCCGCTCGCGACGCTGGCGGCCGCGCGCGACGAAAAGGTCCGCGCCTTCGTCGATGAATGCCGCCGCGGCAGCCTCATGGAGGCCGATCTCGCGACCATCGACAAGCGGGGCATAGCGACCGGCCTTTACGTCACACATCCGGTCACGGGCGCCGAGGTCGCGGTCTGGGTCGGCAATTACGTGCTGATGGCCTATGGCGAGGGCGCCGTCATGGGCGTGCCGGGTCACGACGAGCGCGACTTCGGCTTCGCAAAGAAATACGGCCTGTCGATCCTGCCGGTCATCGACGTGGAGGGCCGGCCCTATTCGAACGACGCCTGGCAGCCCTGGTACGCGGACGAGGGCCGCTGCGTCAATTCCGGGGCCTATGACGGTCTCGACTACCAGGCCGCGGTGGACGCGATCGCACGCGACCTCGAGGCCCGCGGTCTCGGCCGCAAGCAGGTCGTCTGGAGGCTGCGCGACTGGGGCATCTCTCGACAGCGCTACTGGGGCTGCCCGATTCCGATCATCCATTGCCCGGCCTGCGGCGACGTGCCCGTGCCCGACGATCAGCTGCCGGTGTTGCTGCCAGAGGACCTGGTTCCGGACGGCTCCGGCAATCCGCTCGCGAAGACACCCTCGTTTTACGAGTGCCGCTGCCCGGCCTGCGGCGCGCTCGCGCGCCGCGAGACCGACACGATGGATACTTTCGTGGACTCGTCCTGGTACTTCTTCCGCTACGCCTGCGCCGGCAACGAGCGCGCGATGGTGGACGAGCGGGCCGCCTACTGGTTGCCGGTGGATCAGTACATCGGCGGCATCGAGCACGCGATCCTGCACCTGCTCTATTCCCGGTTCTGGACCCGGGTCATGCGCGACTGTGGCCTGACCCGCCTCGACGAGCCATTCGAGCGGCTGCTGACCCAGGGCATGGTGCTCAATGAAATCTGGTTCCGGAAACCCGCCTCGGGTCGCATCGTGTACCACAGTCCGGCCGAGGTCGATTCCCGCGCCGATGGCGAACGGAAGGCAGGCGTGCTGAAAGCCGACGGCCAGCCTGTCGAGTACGGCGGCATCGGCACGATGTCGAAGTCGCGCCGGAATGGCGTGGATTCGCAGGAGCTGGTGGACCGCTACGGCGCTGACACCGCGCGGCTCTTCATCATGTTCGCGGCGCCGCCCGAGCACACGCTCGAATGGTCCGACGAGGGCGTCGAGGGCGCTTTCCGGTTCATGAAGCGGATCTGGAAGATCGTGCACGCGCATGTGCAGGCCGGGCCTGCAGCCGCGCCCGATGTGTCCGTGCTCGATCCCGTGCAGCGCGAGTTGCGACGCCAGGTGCACCAGACGCTCGCCAAGGTCGGCGACGATATCGGCAGGCGCCGGACATTCAACACGGCGATCGCTGCGGTCATGGAATTGCTCAATGCGCTGGTGCGGTTCGCGGACAGCTCGCCGCAGGGCCGCGCCGTGATGCAGGAGGCGCTCGATCTGGTCGTGCTGATGCTGTCGCCTTTCGTGCCGCATGCGGCCCACGCATTGTGGCGCGCGCTGGGCCACACGACGGCCGTCGTCGACGAATCCTGGCCGGAGCCCGATACTCGTGCTCTCGCGCTGGACACCGTGGAAATCGTCGTCCAGGTGAATGGCCGGCTGCGCGCGCGCGTGCCGGTGCCCGCCGGCGCCGACGAGGCGACTGCGCGTGCGGCTGCGCTCGCGGATCCCGGCGTCGCCCGCTTCGTCGGCGAGCAGCCGGTGCGCAAGCTTGTCTACGTTCCCGGCAAGCTCGTCAACGTGGTGATCTGATGCAGCGGCTGCTCCTTTGCCTCGCAGTCTGCTGGATGACGCTGGCATCGGGCTGCGGTTTCCAACTGCGCGGCCAGGCGCCCCTGCCACCCACGCTCGCGGCGCCGTATCTGGAAACCGGGGACCGTTATACGCCGCTTTATGCGGCGCTCGCGGCACGACTGCGCGTAGCGGGCGCGAAACCGGTCGCCGATCCGACAGCCGCAAGCGCAGTGATCCGGTTGCACAAGGACGAGACCGGTCGCGAACTCCTGTCGGTTTCCGCGCGCAACACGCCGGGCGAGTTCGAGGTCTACTACACCGTGGAATATTCGGTCAGCGCCGGCGGTCGTGAGCTGCTCGGGCGCCAGCAGGTGACGCTGACCCGGGACTTCAGCTACGACGAGACGGCGGTGCTCGCCAAGGAACATGAAGAGCAGTCGCTGCGAGCGGCGCTCGCCGATGAACTGGCCAGCCTGATGCTGCGACGGCTGGCAGCGCTATGAATCTTTCCGTTTTCGATGTCTTCAAGGTCGGTATCGGGCCTTCGTCCTCGCACACGATGGGCCCGATGCTGGCCGCCAGAATGTTCGTGCAGGACCTCGCTGCGCGGGACCTGCTCGGGCGCACGACCGAGGTCTACGCACAGCTCTACGGATCGTTGGCGTTGACGGGCCTCGGGCATTGCACGGACCGCGCGGTGCTGCTGGGACTCGAGGGCAACGATCCGGCCAGCTTCGATCCCGCGGTCATGGAGCCGACGCTCGCGCGCATTCGCAGCACCGGCCGCCTGCGGCTGCTGGGCCGGCACGAAATCGCCTTTGACGAGCCGATGAACCTCCTGTTCCTCCGCGACCAGATGCTGCCGGGCCACTCGAATGGCATGCGCTTCACGGCGCGCGATGCCGAGGGGCGCACGTTGTTCGGCGAGGAGATGTACTCGATCGGCGGCGGCGCCGTGCAACGCGCGGGCGACCAGGCGGCTTCCGCGGCCAACGATGCGCCCAGGCTGCCGCTGCCATTCACCAACGCCGACGAGCTGCTCCTGCGCTGCCGCGAAGCCGGTCTCACGATCGATGGGCTGATGCTCGAGAATGAGCGCGCGCTGCGCACGCAGGACGATATCGACGCCGGGCTCGCGCGGATCTGGAGCGTCATGCAGGCCTGCGTGCAGCGCGGATTCGTGGCCGAAGGCGTGCTGCCCGGGGTGCTCAAGGTGCCGCGCCGTGCGCCGAAGCTGCAACGCATGCTGCTGGCCGAGGCTCCTGGCGGGCTAGTGGACCCGATGGAATGGGTCAATGCCTGGGCGCTGGCCGTCAACGAGGAAAACGCGGCAGGCGACCAGGTCGTCACGGCGCCGACCAACGGCGCCGCGGGCATCGTGCCCGCCGTGTTGCATTATTACGTGAAGCTGTGCCCGGGCAGCGACGACGCGGGCCTGCGCCGCTTCCTGCTGGTGGCCGGCGCGATCGGCCTGTTGTACAAGCGCAACGCGTCGATCTCCGGTGCCGAAATGGGCTGCCAGGGCGAAGTCGGCGTGGCCTGCTCGATGGCGGCAGGAGGTCTCGGCGCGGCGCTCGGCGGCTCGAACGAGCAGGTCGAGAATGCCGCGGAGATCGGCATGGAACACAATCTCGGCCTCACTTGCGACCCGATCGCGGGGCTTGTCCAGATCCCCTGCATCGAAAGGAACGCGATGGGCGCCGTCAAGGCCATCAACGCCGCGCGCCTGGCGCTGCGCGGCGACGGATCGCACAAGGTCTCGCTGGACCAGGTCATCGCGACCATGCGCCAGACCGGCCACGACATGTCGTCGATCTACAAGGAGACTTCGCAGGGCGGGCTCGCGGTCAACGTTCCGGAATGCTGAGCCTGCTACGGGCACAGCCGATCCGCTCAGCCTGCGTAGCGGTCGGTCGCCCGAATGAGTTCGTCGGTGATGCCGGGTTCGAAGGCCGAGTGACCGGCGTCGGGGACCACGCGGAAATCGGCTTCCGGCCAGACGCGGCGCAGGTCCCAGGCCGTCATCATCGGGCAGACCACGTCGTAGCGTCCCTGCACAAGCACCGCGGGGATGTGGCGGATCCGGTCCACGTCGTCGAGCAGCTGGTTTTCGTCGTGCAGGAAGCCGCGATTGACGAAGTAGTGACACTCGATGCGCGCGACCGCGAGCGCGAATTCGTCCTCGCCCCATTTGCGGACATTGTCGTCGTCGGTCAGCAGGAAGCTGGTCGAACCTTCCCAGACCGCCCAGGCGCGCGCGGCGGCGATGGCTGCGGCGCGGTCCGGTCCGGTCAGGCGGCGGTGAAACGCCTGCATAAGGTCGCCGCGCTCCTCCTGGGGGATGGGCGCCACGTATTGTTCCCAGCGATCCGGGTACAACGCGCCCGCACCCTGCTGGTAGAACCAGTCGAGCTCGCTCCTGCGCAGCAGGAAGATGCCGCGCAGCACGAGTTCCGTGACGCGCGCGGGATACGCCTCGGCATAGGCGAGCGCGAGCGTGGAGCCCCAGGAGCCGCCGAATACCTGCCAGCGCGCGATGCCCAGGTATTCACGCAGCAGTTCGATGTCGGCGACCAGATCCCAGGTCGTGTTGTGCTCGAGACTCGCGTGCGGCCGGCTGCGGCCGCAGCCGCGCTGATCGAACAATACGATTCGATAACGCGTTGGGTCGAAGAAGCGGCGCGCGCGGGTGTCGCAGCCCGCGCCGGGTCCGCCATGCAGGAAAACCGCCGGCTTGCCGTCCGGCTTGCCGCATTCCTCCCAGTAGATCTCGTGGCCGTGGCCGACGGCCAGGTAGCCCTGGCGGTGCGGTTCGATGGGTGGATAGAGCCCGCGTCGGGTGCTGCTCAAGTCGTTCAGAACTTGTACTCCTCATAGGCTGTGGCGGCGAGAGTGTAGGCGGCGGCGCCGAGGCGAGTGGTACGGGTCCTGGCCGACAACTTGCCCGTGATCCAGTAGGCCGAATACATCGAGTCGAGCTGGATCCCCTGCTTCATGATCACGTAGACCATCTGGTTCGGTGGCGGTGGCGGCACGTGGATGCAGGCGCCGAAATAGGGAACCAGGAAAAACTCCGTCACGTTGCCTGCGTCGTCGAGCTCGAGCGGCACGACGAAACCCGGGATCTTGATCTCCCTGCCCTCGAGTTCCATGTTGACGCTGAAGTCGAGCGGCTGCTGGGCCGCCAGACCACCCGCCTCGCCGGTCAGGTAATCGTGTGCCGGCGGCGGCGGCGCCGGGTCGAAGCTCGAGCGCTGCTCGGCCGGTACCAATTCGATCCAGTCGATCTGCTGCGGCGCGGCTGCGGCGGGCACTGCGAGCGTGCAGGCCAGCAGCATCGTCGCCATTGCCTGAATGAGAAATCGCTTCATGTGCGAATCGTCAGTCCGTCGGCGAGGGAATTCCGGTAGGCGAGCCAGGCCGGTAGCAGGCCGGCGACGAGCGCGGCGCCGACCACGGCCGCCGCCAGCAGTAGATCGTAAGCGCCGGGACCGCCCGTTGCCACGAATAGCCCGAAGCGGCTCGCCAGCAGCGGGGTCGCGGCCGCAATCGCCGCATGAGCCGCGGCGATGCCGAGCGCCACGCCGGCCAGCGCCAGCAGGCCGGCCTCGAGCAGCAGGAGCGCGAACACGTGCAAGGGCCGCGCGCCGACCGAGCGCAGGATCGCCATCTCGCGCCGCCGCTCGCGCAGGCTCGTCAGGATCGAGGTCAGCATGCCGATCAGCCCGGCTAGCACCACGAACGCCGCGACCACGAACAAGGCGCGGTCGGCAACACCCACGATCTGCCAGAGCTGCTGCAGCGCCACGCCGGGGATGACGGCCGTGAGCGGTTCGCCGCGGTATTCGTTGAGCGCGCGCTGCATCTGCAGCACGCCGTCCTTCGAGCGCATGCCGATCAGGAATGCCGTGATGCCCACGATCGGCGGGCGTGCCGCCTCGTCGTCGGGTTCGCCCTCGGGATCGTCGCCATCGTGAGGGTGCCGGGACTGCTCCGCTGTGGAATGGGCGCCGCCCTGCCAGTTCTCGTGGATTCCGGTGATCGCATCCAGGCCGACGTGCACGGTCCGGTCCACCGGGGTTCCGGTCGGCGCCAGTATCCCGGCGATCCGGAATGGATGCTCGCCGTGCTCGGCGAAGCTGATCTCGCCGATGCCGTGCGCGATCGTGATCTCGTCGCCGACCGTGTAACCCAGCCGGCGCGCGACCTCGGCGCCGACCACGGCGTCGTGCTCTTCCTCGAAGGGTCCGCCGGCCGTGAATGCGAGCACCTGGCGGTCGCCATATCGGTAGTGCCGGAAGTAATCGCCGGAAGTGCCCATGACGCGGTAACCGCGGTGCGAGTCCCCGAGCGAGATCGGAATCGTCCAGGCGACATCAGGATGCCGCGAAACGAGCTCATAGCTCTGCCAGGACACGTTCGCCGTGGCGTCGCCGACGCGAAACACCGAGTACAACAGCAGGTTGATCGGGCCGCTGCGCGCGCCGACGATCAGGTCCGTCCCGGAAATCGTGCGCGCGAAACTTTCGCGCGCACCGCTGCGCACGGTCTCGACGCCGACCAGGAGTGTCACGCTGACCGCGATGGCGAACACGGTGAGCGCCGCGCTGCCGCGCCGGTTCCACAAGCTTTGCGCGGCCAGGCCGATCAGCGGTTTCACGGCTCCTCCACGTGCGGTTGCGCGCGGTTGACCTCGGCGATCGAGAGCTGACGGTCGAACAGGCCGCCAAGCGCCGTGTCATGACTGACGAACAGCAGTGCCGAACCCGCCGCCGCGCATTCCGACATCAGGAGACTCAGGAAAACATCGCGCGCGTCGCTGTCGAGCGCCGAGGTCGGCTCATCAGCGATGACGAGTTCCGGCCGACCGAGCAACGCGCGCGCGACTGCGACCCGCTGCTGCTGCCCGATCGACAGTTCCGTGACGGCCCGGCCCGTCGATGCGGCCGAGGCGATGCCGAGTTCGTCGAGCAGGCGCCGCGCCTCGGACACAGGGTCTGGCTTCGCGCGCTCACGGCGCACGGTCGAGAAGCGCGCCGGCAGCAATACGTTTTCGATGACCGACAGGTAGGGCAACAGATTGAACATCTGGAACACGAGTCCGATGTGGGCCGCGCGGAATGCGTCGCGGCGCGCGCCCGACAGCGAAGCCAGGTCCACGCCCAGCACGCGGACCCGCCCACTCCCGGCCGCGAGCACGCCGCTGACGATGCCGAGCAGCGTGCTCTTGCCGCTGCCGCTGGGGCCGCGCAGGAAGACGCGTTCGCCGCGACCGACCTCGAAGCGCGGAACATCGAGCACGGGCCGGCCCTTGTTCCAGGCGAAGGCCAGCCCTTCGATGTCGATCGCGAGTTCGCTCATCGGTGCGCTGTGAGGCCCAGGGCCGGATCGGACGGAGGAAAGCTGGTGCACACCATTGTATACTTTGCGGCAAACATGAGTCTGTGGCGCAGACGATGCAACACGGCCCCACCGGAGATACGATGTCGGCCCGATTCTCGATACTGGATCTTGGCAAAGTCCTGTTCCGGCCCAATGCCGTATTCGAGGCGCTCGCCGCCGAGACACCGCCGGTCGCGCGGGTGTTCTTCGGCTTCGCGTTGTGGCTCGGATTGCTGCCGCCGATATTCGCATACATCGGCACGGTCAATTTCGGCTGGCGGCTGGGTGTCGAGCCGATGTTCCTGCCCGATCGCACGGTGCTCGCCATCAGCATCGCGTACTTCCTGACACTGCTGTTCGGCTTTGTGAGCAGCGCCGTGATCGCCCGCTGGATGGCCGTCACCTACGATGCCAGCCAGTCGCTGGGACGCTGTCTTGCACTGATGACGATCGTCGGTGCGCCGCTCGCGGTCGGCAGCATCATTCACCTGTATCCGCATGTGTTCCTCAACATTCTGGTGCTGGTTCCGGCGCTGATCTGGAGCATGTTCCTGCTGTACCGCGGCCTGCCCGTCGTGCTCCGGACGGGCCCGAATCGCGGCATGCTGATGGCATCGGCGCTGATCGCCTATCTGCTGGTCGGGGCAGTGAGCCTGCTTGGCATCACCGTCGCGCTGTGGGGCGGCGGCATCGGGCCGCGGATCGGCACCTGACACCGTGGCAACCATGAATCCGGGCACGGTCTCCGCGGGCTACGAAGACAGGATCGTCACGGCGTTCACGGCCTGTGCCGTCGTCTGGGCCATCCTCGGGATGTTGGCCGGCGTGTACGTGGCGGCCGAGCTCGTCTGGCCTACGATCGACTTCGGACAGCCCGCTTTGTCCTTCGGCCGGCTGCGCACGCTGCACACCAATCTCGTGCTGTTCGGCTTCGGCGTTTCAGCGCTCATTGCCACGGCGCTCTACAGCGTGCAGCGCACGTCCCACGTGCGGTTGTTCACCCCGGGCCTCGCGTGGTTGGTGTTCTACGCCTGGCAGCTCGCGATCCTGCTCGGCGCGGTCTCGATCCTGGCTGGCTGGAACGGCGGCAAGGAATACGCGGAACTCGAGTGGCCGTTCGACGTCGCGATTGCCGTGGCCTGGGTCGCGTTCGCGATCGTGTTCTTCGGCACGATCGCGCGCCGCAAGATGGCGCCGATCTACATCTCCAACTGGTTCTACGGTGCGCTGATCATCGTCGTGGCGATGCTGCACATCGTCAACAGCCTGGCCCTACCGGCGACGCTCGGGAAGTCCTACTCGCTGTTCGCCGGCGCGCAGGACGCGATCGTGCAATGGTGGTACGGCCACAACGCGGTCGGCTTCCTGCTGACCGGCGGCTTTCTCGGCATGATGTACTACTTTCTGCCGAAGCAGGCGGAGCAGCCGATCTGGAGCTACCGGCTCGCGATCGTGGCGTTCTGGGCCTTCGTCTACACCTACATCTGGGCCGGACCGCACCACCTGCATTACCACGCCGTGCCCGAGTGGGTGCAGTCGCTCGGCATGGTCATGAGCCTGATCTTGCTGGCGCCGTCTTGGGCGACCATGATCAACGGCATCATGACGGTCAGCGGCGCGGCGAAGAAACTGCGCACGGATCCCGCGCTCAAGTTCATCGTGCTGGCGCTGGCCTTCTACGGCCTCGCGACCTTCGAGGGCCCGATGCTGGCCATCAAGAGCGTCAACGTGTTCAGCCATTTCACCGAGTGGACGATCGGCCATGTCCACTCGGGCGCGCTCGGCTGGAACGCGTTGATCACTTTCGGCACGTTCTATTTCCTCGTGCCGCGCCTGGCCGGCCGCCCGCTTTACAGCACGCGCCTCGCGAACCTGCACTTCTGGCTGGCGCTCGCGGGCGTGATGCTCTACGTGCTCGCGCTGTGGGGCGCGGGTGTCTCGCAGGGCGTCCTGTGGCTCACGCTCGACGAGCTGGGCGAGGTCCGCTTCAGCTTCAACGACGTGATGGCGGCGATGAAGCCCTACTACCTGCTGCGGTTCATCGCCGGCCTGATCTTCCTGGCGGGCACTGTGCTGATGGCGGTCAACCTGGCGCGGACCTTCGCCGGCCGCCGCACCGTGCAGGCCGCGCCTCCGCAGGCCGCGCTCGCGGGAGGCAGTCAGGCATGAACCTCGTTTCGCTGCACAAGAAGCTCGAGCGGAACTCCGGCCTGCTGATCTTCGGCATTCTCGTCGTGTCGTCGATCGGCGGCCTGGTCCAGGTATTGCCGATCGTGCTCGATGATTCACACAGCACGCCGTCGCCGGACCTCGCGGTCTATTCGCCGCTCCAGCTCGAGGGGCGCGACCTCTACATCCGCGAATCCTGCAGCACCTGTCACACGCAGCAGATCCGCCCGCTGCTGGCAGAAGTCAAACGCTACGGGCCTTACTCGCGGGCGGACGAATTCGTCTACGACCGTCCGTTCCTGTGGGGCTCGAAACGCACGGGTCCCGATCTGCAGCGGGTCGGCGGCATGTACAGCGATGTCTGGCACCGCATGCACCTGCTGGATCCGCGCTCGGTCGTGCCGGCGTCGATCATGCCGGCCTATCCGTGGCTCGCGCGCCGCAACGCGGATCACGACCGCAGCATCCAGGCGCGCATGCGAACCCTGCGCAGGCTCGGCCATCCGTATACCGACGAGGACATCGCCGCGGCGCCGGCAGCGCTCGAGGGCCGGACCGAACTCGACGCGTTGACTGCCTACCTGCAGTCGCTCGGCCGCAGCATGGAAGGAAAGTCGCAGCCATGACCCTCGTACTGTTCGTCGGCGACATGCTGGTCATGGCCTTCATGATCGCCGTCATCGTCTGGCTGTCGCTGCGCTCGACGGGCGAGCAGCTGGATGCGGCTTCGCGAATTCCGCTGGAAGACGAGGACCGGAATGGCTGACATGCCGTCGGAATTCTGGGGCGGATGGATCGTGGTGATCACGGTCACGAGCTTCATTGCACTGGTCTGGCTCGTGATCGATGTCTACCGGGATGGAGGCCACGGCGGCGAGCCTGAAGACCAGGTCTGGGACGAAACGCTGCGCGAGGGCGCAAAGCCTGCGCCGCTCTGGTGGTTCTGGCTGATCCTTGCCCTGATGGTCGTCTCCGTAATCTACGTGATGTTGTACCCGGGCTTCGGTTCCTACCAGGGTGCGCTCAAGTGGTCCCAGGGCGGAAGGATCGCAGAGCGATTCGCCGATTACGACCAGCAGTTCGGCGCCGAGCGTCGGCGGCTACTGGAGCTGCCGCTTGCGCAGTTGGCCGAAGACCGCGAAGTCATGCGATCGGCCTGGCGGGTGTTCAACAATCACTGCTCCTCTTGCCATGGCAGGGATGCCGGTGGGCAGGCATGGCACTTTCCCGACCTGAGCGATGAGTCCTGGCAATGGGGACGGGACGAGGCGCAGATCATCGAAACGATCCGGTCGGGCCGCCAGGCTGCGATGCCGGGATGGCAGGCGGTGGTCGGCGAGCAGGGCGTCGAGCAGCTTGCCGACTACGTCCTGGCGTTGTCAGCCGGCAATGCGGAATCCGCGGCCCACGCGCAGGGCAACGGCCTGTTCCAGCAATTCTGCGTCGCCTGCCACGGATCGAACGGCGCGGCGAATCCCCTGCTGGGCGCGCCGGCGCTCGACGATGCGGTCTGGTTGTATGGCGGCGATCGTGCGCGGGTTGTCGAGTCGATCGCCCAGGGGCGCAACGGCGTGATGCCGGCATTCGGTGCGCGCCTGGACGAGACACAGATCCGCCTGCTCGCGGCATGGCTCTCGGCCGGAGCACGGCTGCCGGACGATTAGAAACGGACAGCGAAACCCGCCAGCAGTTCCGCCTGGAAGATGGTCGAACCGCTCGCGATGATCCGGCAGAAGCCGCTGCCGTCGTCGGAGCGGCAGAAGATCGAAGTATCGGTGTCCACGAGCGTCATGTAACCGCGCGCCTCGAGACGCAGGGCCGCGTGCTCGGAGACCGGCATGGCGACGCCCAGACCCAGCGAGCCGGAGAATCGTGTCAAGTCGCTCGCGCCGGCACCAGTGGGCGAAAACCGCGTTGCGCCGATGCCCAGCGCGAAATAGCCCTGGGCCTTGTCGCCTTCCCCGATCGGCACAGTGCCGCCGAAATGCAGGTACTCGATGTCCACGTCGCGACGGGCAATGCTGTCGTCGACACTGGATCCCTGGCGGGAATACCAGAGCTGCAGGTATCGGTCGTCACCCTTGCCATAACGCAACTCGAGCGCGAGCGCGAAGCTTGAGCCGTCGTCCAGGTCGCGGTCGTCGCCGGTGATCGCGTCCTCGAGGCCGCCGCCCGCCCGGTACCCGGCGTGCGCGGCGACCTGCACGAGGGGCTGGTCGTCCGCCAGCGCAGCCGCCACAACGAAGAATGCGCCGACAAGAATCGCGAATCTGGCATCCATGCGAGCCACGC
Organism: uncultured Steroidobacteraceae bacterium; assembly: GCA_964477175.1. Classification (GTDB taxonomy): domain Bacteria; phylum Pseudomonadota; class Gammaproteobacteria; order Steroidobacterales; family Steroidobacteraceae; genus SCUD01. Next base: position 12,223 of record CAYZDW010000101.1, read on the forward strand.
GCCATCGTATCATGGGCTCCAGGAACGCCCAGTCGATGCGCATCACCACCGACCAGTTGCCCCGCACGCTCGAGAAAAAGCTGGCGCCCGCCTGGCTGGTCGCCGGCGACGAACCGCTGCTCGTCGGCGAGGCCGCGGATGCGATCCGTGCGCGGGCGCGAGCCGATGGCTACGGCGGCCGCGACCTGTTCTTCTCCGAGCGCAACTTCGACTGGTCCGTGTTGCTTGCCTCGAGCCAATCGCTGTCGTTGTTCGCGGAGCGGCGTGTCATCGAACTCAAGATGCCGAGTCCCCGCCCCGGCAAGGAGGGCGGCGCGGTGCTCGCGAAGCTCGTATCCGATCCCGCGCCGGACACGCTGCTCCTGGTCGTGACCGCGCGACTGGAACGGGATACCTATGGCACGGCCTGGTTCAAGGCTTTTGAAAAGAACGGTGTCGTCGTGCAATCCTGGCCCGTCGAGATCGGGCAACTGCCGCAGTGGATCGTCGCCCGCGCCGGCCGTCACGGACTTGCAATCGAGCCGGAGGGCGCGCAGCTTCTGGCCGAGCGTGTCGAGGGCAATTTGCTGGCAGCGCACCAGGAGATCGAAAAACTCGCGCTCTCGCATGCGGGTAGCACGGTGAGCGCCGAAGACGTGCTGGCCGCGGTCGCAAACAGCGCACGCTACGACGTCTACCAGCTCGGCGAGGCTGCGCTCGATGGCGATGCGCAGAGGAGTCTGCGCATCCTCGAGGGCCTGCGCGCCGAGGGAGCCGAGCCGGCGCTGGTGCTGTGGGCACTTTGCCGCGAACTGCGCGCGCTCGCCGAGGCGCGCCGCAATCCGGGAGCGACGGCAGGCTTCGGACGCCAGGCCGAGCGTCGCGCGGCGCTCCTGACGCGCGCGGTTCGTCGCACCGCGAATGAGCGGCTCGCGCCGTACTTCATCAGCGCCGGACGGATCGACCGCCAGATCAAGGGCCTCGGTCACGGCGATTCCTGGACCGGATTGACTGGACTGGTCGCGGCGCTCGCCGGCGTCGCGCTGCCCGAAGCGCCGGCCGCCTGAGGCTCGATGCGGCCATTCGGCGTTTTCGGCGGGATGTTCGACCCAATCCACTACGGGCACCTGCGCACGGCGCACGAGCTCTTCGAACTGCTGGATCTCGAGGCGATCGCCTTCGTGCCGGCCGGCGACCCGCCACACCGCGCCGCGCCGCTTGCCGATGCCGCGGCTCGATTCGCAATGGTCCGCGCGGCCGTCGAGGACGATGCGCGATTCTCCGTCGATGATCGCGAACTGCGCCGCCCCGGGCCGTCATATACCGTGCTGACGCTCGAGGAATTGCGCGCTGAACGCGGCGACCAGCCCATCGCGCTGATCATGGGCATGGATGCCTTCGCGGACCTCGATCGCTGGCACCGCGCGGAGGAGCTGATCGGGCTGGCACACCTGGTCGTCGCCGTGCGGCCCGGATCGCGGGCGCCGCGCAAAGGCCTGGCGGCAGCGTTGCTGCACCGGCACCGCTGCGATGACCCGCGCAGATTGTCGGCCGCCGCGGCGGGCCTCGTTTACGTCAACATGGGCACCCAGCTCGATGTCTCCTCGAGCGCCGTGCGACAAGTGGTCGCCGAGGGTCGCGACCCGCGCTACTTGATGCCCGAGGCCGTGCGTAGGATCATCGTCGCCAGGGGCAGCTACGCCCGGCCAGGTGAAACGAAGGAATGACCGACACGAGAGCGAAGACGAAACGCCGCACTTCCGTGACTGTTCCGCAGAAGACCAGGAGACCACCTGGCGCGCTGACCGAAATCGCCATTGCCGCCCTGGAGGACATGAAGGCCGTCAACGTCAAGGTCCTCGACGTGCGCAAGCTGACCGACGTGACCGACACGATGATCGTTGCAACCGGCACCTCCGACCGCCACGTCAAGTCGATCGCCGACCGCCTGGTCGAACGCTGCCATCAGGCCGGCCACCGGCCGTACGGCGTCGAGGGCGAGCGCGAGGGCGAGTGGGTGCTGGTCGATCTGCAGGACCTGATCGTGCACGTGATGCTGCCGCGGATCCGTGAATTCTACGGGCTCGAAAAGCTGTGGGACATGCGTCCCACGCTGCGCGGGCCGAGTCTCGCCTGAGCGCCGCCGATGCGCGCCCGGCTGATTGCGGCCGGCACACGGTTGCCGGGCTGGATCAATGAGGGATACGCCGAGTATGCCGGGCGCCTCGGTCAGGGGCTCCGCCTCGAACTGGTGGAAGTCCCCTTCAAGAAGCGCATGCTCGAGTGCATCGGCGTGCGCGACTTCGTCGTGGCGCTCGAGGTCAAGGGCCGCGCGCTGGCGACGCCCGAACTCGCGCGCTGGCTCGAAGCGCGGCTCGCGGGTGGTCGCGACCTGACGTTCCTGGTCGGAGGTCCCGACGGGCTTGCACCCGAACTGCTGGCGCGCGCCGACTATCGCTGGTCGCTGTCGCCCCTGACCTGGCCGCACGGCCTCGTCCGGATCATGGTGGCCGAGCAGCTCTACCGCGCGCAGAGCCTGCTGAAAGGACATCCCTACCATCGCGGGTGAGTCGGCCGGCGACGGGGTATGCTCATGAATTTTCCGGCCCACTCAATGCCTTACGATCGCATCGAACTTGCCTCCGCATCGCCACGGCGGAGCCTGCTGCTCCGACAGATCGGCGTGTCGCACGCCATCAGGCCGGTCGGCCTCGACGAGTCGCGCGGAAGCGCCGAGTCGCCGCACGACTATGTGTTGCGCCTCGCGCGGGCCAAGGCCACGGCAGGGGCCGCTGCGGGCAGCGGGCTGCCGGTGCTGGCCGCGGACACCGCGGTCGCGATCGGGAATGAAATCTACGGCAAGCCGCGGGACGAGGCTGACGGACTACGGATGCTTGCCGCGCTGTCCGGTCGCAGCCACGAGGTGCTGACCGCGGTTGCGCTGGCCTGCGACGGTCGCCTTGCGACGGCCATCAGCGAGAGCCGCGTCACCTTTCGCGCCTTGTCGCCCATGGAATGCCGCGATTACTGGGCGACCGGCGAGTCCGCCGACAAGGCCGGCGCGTACGCGATACAGGGGCCCGGCGCCGTGTTCATCGCGCGGCTGGAAGGCAGCTACTCGGGCGTGATGGGCCTGCCGCTGTTCGAGACCGCGGCGCTGCTCGACGCCGCCGGCGTGCGTCGCTGGCAGGCTGTCGCATGAGCATCGAAATCCTCGTCAACGTGACGCCGCGCGAAAGCCGCGCCGCCGTGGTCGAGCAGGGTGTCGTGCAGGAGTTGTACATCGAGCGTGCCAACCGGCGCGGCCTGGCCGGCAACATCTACAAGGGCCGAGCGTCGCGCGTGCTGCCGGGCATGCAGGCGGCTTTCATCGACATCGGACTCGATCGCGCGGCGTTCCTGCATGCTTCGGACATTGCGCCGCCGCCGGGCCTCGACGCGGGGATCGAAGCGCCAGCCATCGAAAGCGTCCGCGACCTCGTCAACGAAGGCGACACGATCCTCGTTCAGGTGCTGAAGGACCCGCTCGGCACCAAGGGCGCGCGCCTGACGACTTACGTGACGCTGCCGTCGCGGTTCCTGGTGTACATGCCGCAGGGGCGCGGTGTCGGCGTGTCGGCGCGCATCGAAAACGAGTCTGAGAGACTGCGCTTGCGCGAGGCCGTGCAGGCATTCGGCGGCGGTAGCGGCGGCTGGATCGTGCGGACCGTGGCCGAAGACGTGCAAATCGAGGCGCTGCGTGCCGACATGATGTTTCTCGAGCGTCTCTGGGAGGTCGTGCGGGAACGGGGAGCGCGCGCCGGCGCGGGAGAACTCGTCCATGAAGATCTCGTGCTGCCGCTGCGCGTGCTGCGCGACCTGCTGGGTCAGCAGGTCGACCGCGTGCTCGTGGACACACCAGCCGCGCATGCGCAGATGACCGGCTTCACGCGGACCTTCATGCCTGCGTTCGCCGGACGCATCGAGTTCCATGATGGCAAGCGGCCGATTTTCGACCTGTACGGCGTCGACGACGAGATCGAACGCGCCCTCGACCGAAAGGTGCCGCTGAAATCGGGTGGCTACCTGATGTTCGACCAGACCGAAGCGCTGACGACGATCGACGTCAATACCGGCGCCTTCGTCGGCTACCGGAACCTCGAGGATACGGCTTTCCGAACGAATCTCGAGGCGGCGGTCGCCATCGCCCGGCAGCTCCGGCTGCGTAACCTCGGCGGCATCATCATCGTGGACTTCATCGACATGCAGGATCCGGAGCACCGCCGACTGATGCTGGAGGCGCTCGAACGGGCGCTCGCAGGCGATCATGCCAAGACCCATCTGTCCGCGGTTTCGGCGCTGGGTCTCGTCGAAATGACCCGCAAGCGCACGCGCGAGAGCCTGGAACACCAGCTGTGCCGGCCTTGTCCAAGCTGCGATTCCCGGGGGTTCGTGAAGACGACCGAGACGGTGGCTTACCAGATCTTTCGTGAGGTGCTGCGCCAGGCACGGCAGTTCGACTTCCAGGAATTGCTCGTGCTGGCACAGCAGGACGTCATCGAGTTGTTGCTCGACGAGGAGTCCGCGGCATTGGCCGAGCTCGAACTCGCGGTTGGCAAGCCGATCCGGCTGCAGGCCGAGGCCTTGTACGCCGAAGAGCAATTCGACGTGGTGCTGGTGTAGGACGGGGCAGGACCAGGCAAGATGTTCAATCCGGGAAAGCGGCTCAGGACGGTCTGGCGCTGGCTGGCGGGCGCGGTGGCCGCGTTCGCGCTGCTCGCGGCGCTCGGCGTCGGCGCATTCCACCTCGCGATCGAATTGCTGCCCGGCTACCAGCAGAGCATCGCCGAACAGATCCGGGCGGCGACCGGGCTCAGGCTGCAATTCGAGTCGCTCAACGCGCGCATCGGTCGCTACGGCCCGGAAATCCACTTCCGCGGTGCGCGCGTGCTGCCCGCATCCGGCGACGATCCGCTGGTCAGCGCGGAATCGGGCCGCGTGAGCCTCGCCATCGGCCGCTCGCTGTGGCACCGCCGGATCGAGGTTGGACGCGTCGTGCTGGTGCAGCCACGGCTGCATTTCGTGATCCACACGGACGGCACCGTCGAGCTGGTCGGCCAGGGGGCGTTCGAGCCCAAGCCGGGTGTCGAGCGCCGGCCGATGACGCTCGCGCGCCTGCCGCGCGGCCTGTTCGAGGTGCACGACGCGACGCTCGACGTTCTCGATCTGCGGGCCCGCCAGGGCCGCTTCGAACTGACCGGCGCGCACCTGGAGATCGAGCGCAAGGGCGATCACGTTCGGCTGCGCGGTCGGGTCGAGCTGCCGGAACACCTTGGTTCGGTCATGGAGGTCGATGCGGATGTCGAAGGCGATCTCGAAGACACGTCGTCCGTCGAGTGGCGGGCCAAGGTCGATGCGCGCGATCTCGACTTCGAGCAGTGGGTGGCGCTCCTGCCGGATAGCTTCGTCTTGCCGGCCGCGGGCCACGGCTCGGTGCGTGCAGCCGCACGCGGCGTCGGTCGCGAACTGGCGAGCCTGCGCCTGCAGCCTGAGCTGACCGGTCTGCGCCTGCCTGGAGCAGGCGCCGAATTCACGCGCGTGGCCGGCGACCTGCGCCTGCAACACGACGAGGACGGCGTTTCCGTCGAGGTCGGCGGTCTCGAGCTGTCGCGCGAGGGGGCGCCCTGGCGCCCGGCGAATCTCGCCGCGACACTCGCGCGGCGCGATGGACGCATCGCATCGGTTACGGCGCGCGCGGACTACCTGCGGATCGAGAATCTCGCGGCACTCTCTTCGCTGCTGCCGGCCGGACCGCTGCGCGAGAAGCTGGAGACGCTGGCGCCGCGCGGCGAGCTGTTCGGACTCGATGCCGTCATTGCGGACGCGGGCCCGGGACTGCTGCCCGACATCAGTGGGCGCCTGCGCTTTGCGAATCTCGGCTTCGAGCCGCTCGGCAAGGCGCCGGGCCTTTCCGGGCTGGACGGCTCGATCGAAGGGCGCGGCGCCGGCGGCGTCGTGCACCTCACAACGCGTGACGCGCTCGTGAGCTGGCCGATGCAATGGCGTGCGCTTGCGGAGTTGCGCAAGGCCGAGGGCCGTGTCGAATGGAGTCGCTTCGCCGACGGCGCGCGGTTGTGGCTGGATAACGCGGTCATCGACACCGGTCACGGTGTCGTGCGCGGCAAGCTGCGCATGGCGTTTCGGCCCGGCCAGTTGCCGCTCATGGACCTCAGCGCGAGCGTTTCGGATTTCGACGCGACCCAGATCTGGCGCTACCTTTCGATCGAGCGGCTGAAGCCCAGGTCATTGGGCTGGCTGGATGCCGCGTTTCGTGCCGGCCGCGTCGTCGAAGGCACCGTTTCGCAGACCGGGCCGACCCGCGGTTTTCCGTATCGCGAGGGGCAGGGCAGGTTCCATGCCGAGGCGCGCGTGAAGGGCGTGACGCTCTTCTATGCGCCAGGCTGGCCGGAGATCCGCGGTCTCGACGCCGAGCTCGTCTTCGATGGTCCCGGCATGCATGCGCTCGCGACCAGGGGCTCGCTGGCCGGTATCGCGATCACACAGGCCGAGGTCAACAGCGCGGACTATCGCGAGTCCATCGTCGCGGTGCGAGCTTCCGCCCGGGGCGATGCCGGCCGCGCCATCCGCATGCTGCAGGGCAGTCCGCTCGCTCCGTCGCTGGGCGGCGGCTTTGGCGAGTTGGTGGGTTCCGGGCCGCTGACCGGTGAGCTCGCGATGTATCTGCCGATAAAGGATTTCGAGCGGCGCGTCGTGACGGTAATGACCACGCTCGATGGCATCAAGCTGCAGCACCGCCAGCAGGCGGTCGAAGCCACCGATCTCAAGGGTGTTCTCTGGGTGCGCAACCGGGAGATCGAGGCGCCAACGATGACCGGCCAGCTGCTGGGCGGCCCGCTGCAGGTCTCGATCAAGACAACGACGCAGAAGAACGGCGACCTCAGCACGGAGGTCAATGCGCAAGGCACCGTGGCGGCCGGACCCCTGCGGCCGGTTGCGCGCCTGCCGGCCAATGCGGGAATCACCGGAACCGCGGACTGGCGCGGCTTCCTGACGGTCGAACGCAGCGCCGACCGGGAGGTCCCGGCGCGCGGCACGCTGCGGATGAGCAGCGACCTGCGCGGATTCGCGTCGAAGTTGCCGGAGCCATTCGCGAAAACTGCCGATGCCGCGCGCCCCCTGACGATCACCGCGAGCTACGGCGGCGAAGCGGGTCCGCGGATCCAGGCGCAACTCGGCCGCGACGTGCATGCATTGTTGCAATGGCGCAGCAAGCCGGAGGATCCGCCGGTCGAGCGCGGCATCCTGAACTTCGGCGCCAGCGCACCCACCACGCTGCCACGCGCTGCAGGCCTGTGGCTCACCGGCCGCCTCGAGACGGCGAGCGTTTCGGACTTGGTCGGGCTGAAATGGGACCAGCCGCGCGGGCGTCCGCTGCACGAATGGCTGGGCGGCGCCGACCTGTCGATCCAGCGCCTCGAAGTGCTGGGCTACGAATTCGCCAATGCCAGTGGCCGCCTGCGG
>CAYZDW010000102.1:0-4186 GCA_964477175.1 uncultured Steroidobacteraceae bacterium
CCTCGTACCAGCACGTCGGCGATCGCTACACGCAGGTGGCGGATCAGGCCTCCGGCTTCGGGACCTTCACGGTCCGCACATTCGGAGCCCCGACGATCTCGACCTTTACTTTCGATCCGCTGCTGCCTGAATACGACATCGCCAACCTGCGCTTCGGCGTGCGCAACGATGCCTGGGAAGCAGCCGTGTTCGTCAATAACCTGACGGACGAATCGGCAAGGCTCGGCCTCGATCAGGAGCGTGGACGCGTCGCGCGCGTCGGTTTCCTGACCAACCAGCCGCGCACGATCGGCCTGACCTACCGGAGGAATTTCGGCAGGTAAAGCTGGCCGCTGACGCCTGATAGGACGGCGACCCCCCGGAGGGGGTCGCCGTTTGTCATATTTTTGCGCCCTCCATCACGTTCGTTTTCCGCGCAGTTTGTCACTGTCGCCGCCACCGGCTGCCGATTGCGGATTGCAGACCCTTGTCCAGGTACAGGAACATCTCCGTCGCGGAAGTCGAGATCGGCATGTACGTGTCCGAGCTCGACCGCCCGTGGCTTGAGACTCCGTTCTTGTTCCAGGGCTTTTACATCCGCAACCAGGAAGAGATCGATGCGCTGCGTGCCCATTGCAGGCACGTCGTGGTCGACACCCGGATCGAAGACGAAGGGCCCGCGGCCGAACCGCCGCCACCCGTCCCGCACGCCGACAAGAAGCCCGCCGAGGCCATGCGCAGCCTCAAGGACGAGATCAAGCCAGCGTCCAGGATCCACCTCGAGGTGTACAGCTCCGTCGAAGACGTCATGGAGACACTCCGAAGCTCCGGCATGCTGGATGTGCGCAAACTCGAGACGGCGGTCGAACCCATGGTGGACAGCGTGCTGCGCAATCCCGCCGCTATGTCCTGCCTCATGCGCATCCGGCGCAAGGGCGGCTACCTGTACGCGCACTCGCTCGCGTGCTCGGTGTGGGCCACCTGTCTCGGCCGCGAAATCGGCCTCGACCGCGATGCACTGCGCGTCGTGGCACTCGGCACCATGCTGCTCGACGTCGGCAAGATCAGGATCCCCGAGGAGCTGCTGAACAAGCCCGGAAAGCTTGGCGCCGCGGAACTCAAGCTCGTGCGCCGGCACGTCGAGTTCGGCATGGAGGTGCTGCAGGAAGCCGGAGACGTGGACCAGCGCGTGCTCGACATGGTCGCCTGGCACCACGAACGCCACAATGGCTCGGGCTATCCCAATGGACTCAAGGGCAGCGAAATTCCCGTGTACGGCCGTATTGCGGGAGTCGTCGACACCTACGATGCGATGATCACGTCGCGGCCCTACGCGAGCACGCAGTCGTCCTACGGCGCACTGCGGCAGTTGCGCGCGCTCGCGGATGTCGAGTTCCAGGCCGAGATCGTCGACCAGTTCACCCAGGTGATCGGCATGTTCCCGACCGGCACGCTGGTGCTGCTGAATACCGGCGAGGTCGCGGTCGTCACGGCCCAGAGCCGCATCCGGCGCCTGCGGCCGGAGGTCATGATCATCCTCGACAAGGACAAGAACCCGCTGGACGATTACCGGGTCGTCGACCTGAACCAGGTGTCCGCGACCGCGGATGACCAGTCCTCGCTGTGGATCGAGTCCGGTCTCGAGCCCGGCGCTTTCGGCATCGACCCGACCGATTACTACCTGAACTGACGGCATGAACAGCGCGCTCCAAACTGCCGCAAGCAGCAGCTACTCGGATTGCCTCGAGGCCATCCGCAGCCGCATCGCCGCGCGCGAAAGCCGGCTCTACGACCTTGCAGTCCTCGTGGTCTACGTGCACCAGCTCGAGCGCCTGTATGCGAATGCCGGCCACGTGAATGCGAACCGGATGCTGGACGAGCTGCGCAACCGCCTGTCCCAGGTACTGCGCCCGGGGGACTACTTCGCGCGGCTCAGCGACCGCAAGTTCGTCTTCGTGCTGTCGAATCTGCGCAATCAGGGCCACGCGATCCTCGCCGCCAACAAGATCCTGCGTTCCGGCGGCGAGCCACTCGCGGCCGGCGGGCAGCACGCGACCGTAAGGTTGTCGGTCGGCATCGGCATGTTCCCGACGCATGCACGCACGCCCGAGGCGCTGATGCAATGCAGCGAGATCGCGCTGCTCGAGGCCTGGAAGACCACTCAGCCCTTCGCCGTCTACACCACGCGCAAGGCAGACGAACTCGTGGCCGGTTGGGATCTCGAGACGCAGCTGGCGAATGCACTGGAGCACGGCGACCTGGTCCTGACCTACCAGCCCAAGGTCGCGTTGCCAGACCTGCGCGTGGTCGGTGCCGAGGCGCTGATGCGCTGGAACCGGCCCGAGGTCGGCAATGTGCCGCCGGAAATCTTCATCGACGTCGCGGAGATGGCGGGCCAGATAGACCCGCTGACGCAGTTCGCCTTCCATCGCGCGTTGCGCCAGCTCAGCGAATGGCCCGAAGCGCTCGGGCGTATCGGCGTCGCGGTCAACGTCACGCCGTCGCTGATCTGCAACCCGGAACTGGTCGACATGATTCAGGGTGCCGCGGGCCTCTGGTCCGTGGACCCCTCGCGACTGACCGTCGAAATCACCGAGAATGCGCTGATGATCGACCGGCAGCGCAGCCACCGCGTGCTCACGGAGATCCGCGAGCTGGGCGCGCGGATCTCGATTGACGACTTCGGCACCGGCTATTCGTGCCTGTCCTACCTGAAAGAGATCCCGGCGGACGAGCTCAAGATCGACAAGTCGTTCGTGATCAACATGCTCGTAAACAAGGCCGACCGGAAAATCGTCGAGCAGGTCATCGCCCTCGGGCATTCCTTCGACCTGGCGGTCGTCGCGGAAGGCGTCGAGAGCGAAGCGGTCTCGCGCGAGTTGATCGCGATGGGCTGCGATTTCGCCCAGGGCTTCCACTACGCACGGCCGCTCCCGCCGGACAAGTTCGTCGGCTGGGTGGATGGCTGGCGGCCTGCTAGCCGCGCGCCGCCGGCACGAACGTGAAAATGCCGACGCCGAGCACGAACCACAGTGCGGCGAAAACCAGCCCATAACCGAAGATCGTGCGAAAGTCGATTCGCGCAATGCTGGCCGCGACGATTACCCAGAACGGCGAGATCAGGTTTCCCATCTGGTCGCCGACGCCGAGCGCGAGCAGTCCCTGTTGCGCTGATGCGCCCACGGTGGTCGCCGCTTCCGAAGTCACGAAGCCCTGGATGATCCACTGCCCGCCGCTGGACGGCACGAAGATGGCGACGACCGTGCCGGCGATGGCGGTCAGCAGCGGGAAGCTGAGCGGTGTTGCGATGTCGGCGAAGAATCGCGCCAATGTCTCGCCCACGCTGGTGTACTGCAATACGCCGGCGATGCCGCCGTAGATCTGGTAGAGCACCAGTATCTGCCAGCAGGAATGGACGCTAGTGCGCACCGAGTTTGAAAACGTCGCAAGATTCCGCTGCAGCAGCAAGGCGACAAGCAGCAGCGCCGTCACCATCGAGTTGAGATCAAGGCCACCGCCCTTCGTCACGAAGTGATGGAACAGCCAGCCGCCGAGCATGGCAGCGAGCAGCAGCGGGAATGTCCTGGTGCGCTCGCTCCAGGCCGCGAAGCCGCGCGCCGCGTCGGGCGTTGCAGCAATCGCATCGGCCGTATGCGTCAGCGCGCTCGCGTCGGGGAATGCCGAGACGGGCCGGGGCTCGCGCGGCATCATCATGCGCGCGAGGCCGACGAGCGCGACCGGAAACGCCACGACCAGCAGTATCGCGGCCGGCGACCAGATAGTCGTGTCCAGCGGCATGACACCCGTCGTCGCTTCCAGAAAATGCCCGGGCGTCGCAACCAGTAGCGCAGGCGTCGAGGACAGGCCGTACTGCCAGATCGAGGTCGTGGCGAACTGGGCGGCCAGCAGGCAAGGGAAGTCGACCCGGATGCCCCTGCCCTCGGCCGCACGCGCGAAGTGCACCGCGATCAGGGGGCCAAGCGCCAGGCCCAGGCCCCAGTAGAGGTAGCTGAGCGCGGACGTCAACAGCACGGACAGCAGGAGCACCTGGCTCGTCGTGCCTGGAAGCTGCGCGAGCTTCAGCACGACCACGCGAAAGAATGGCGTCGTGCTGAGCGCCGAGCTCAGCACCAGCAGCAGGGTCATCTGCATGCTGAACGCCAGCAGCATCCAGAGACCGCGGTAGAAGGCGTCGCTGGTCGCGGTG
>CAYZDW010000103.1:0-4750 GCA_964477175.1 uncultured Steroidobacteraceae bacterium
GACCTTCAGAGCCGCATCCTGGGCGTCGTGTCGCACGCGACGCTCGAAGGGGCGGAGGGGAGGCTCGACGACTGGCGCGAACTGCGCCGCCGCACGACGGGCCAGCCGGGAGTCGTGGCGATCGCGCCCTTCATCGAGGGACGCGGCATGCAGGTTGCCGGTGACCGCTCCGCGGCAGTCGAATTGCGCGCGGTTCTGCCTGCCGACGAGCGCAGGGTGTCGGCTCTGCACCGGCACCTGACCGGCGGCGGGCTGGAACGGCTCGAATCGGGTGCTTACCTCATCCTGCTGGGGCATGCGCTCGCGGCGGAACTCAGGCTAGCCGTCGGCGACACGGTGCTGGTCTTCATCGCACAGGGCAACGTGACGCCGGCTGGCGTCGTGCCCCGCATGCGGCGATTCACGATCGCCGGGCTCATCGACGTCGGCATGTACGAGTACGACCGCGGGCTTGCCCTGTTGCACCTGGATGACGCGCGGCGGCTTTACCGCATGGGCAACTCGGTGACCGGATTGCGCTACGCGTTTGCCGACCCGGGGATCGCGAGCCGGCGGATCCGCGAACTCGCCGAGAGTCTCGGCGGAACCTATCTCGTCAGCGACTGGAGCCGCCGGCATGCCAATTTCTTTCGCTCTATCCAGGTCACCAAGTCGATCATGTTCGTCGTGCTGCTCATGGTGGTCGCGGTTGCGGCATTCAATATCATCTCGACGCTCGTGATGGTCGTGAAGGAAAAGCGCGCCGATATCGCGATCCTGCGCACGCTCGGCGGTACGCCGCGCGAAATGCTGACCGTGTTCATGGTGCAGGGAGCGGCGATCGGCGTCGTCGGAACGGTCGCAGGTGTCGCGCTGGGCCTCGTGATCGCGCACAACATCACGGCCATCGTCGGCGGCCTGGAACGACTGCTGGGCGTCACGCTCGTGGATCCGCAGGTCTACTTCATCTCGGAATTGCCGGCTGACGTGCAGTCCGCGGACGTACTGCTGGTCGCGGCGACGGCCCTGCTGCTCGGCATCGCGGCGACGCTCTACCCGGCCTGGCGCGCTGCCGCCACCCAGCCGGCCGAGGCCCTGCGTCATGAAGTTTGAGGCGCAAGCATGAATGACTCGGTGGTGCTGGCCTGCGAAGGCCTGGTGAAGGACTTCCGGCAGGGCCCGATGACCGTGCACGTGCTGCGCGGCGTCAATGCGTCGATCCGTCGCGGCGAGCGCCTGGCCGTCGTCGGCGCATCGGGATCCGGCAAGACCACGCTGCTGCAACTTCTTGGCGGGCTCGACCTGCCGACGGCCGGACGCGTATTGATCGATGGCCGCGAGATGTCCGCGCTGCCGGATGTGGAGCGCGGCCGGCTGCGCAATGTCGCGATGGGATTCGTCTACCAGTTCCACCACCTGCTGGCCGAGTTCAGTGCGCTCGAGAACGTGGCGATGCCGCTCCTGATACGCAGGATGCCGCGTGCCGAGGCCTATCGCAGGGCGCGCGAGCTTCTCACGCGCGTAGGCCTCGCGGCACGCCTGGCACACCGGCCGTCTGAGTTGTCGGGCGGGGAGCGCCAGCGGGCGGCTGTCGCGCGCGCACTGGTGACCGGGCCCCGCATCGTGCTGGCAGACGAACCCACGGGCAATCTCGATGGCGCCCACGCGCGGCAGGTGTTCGCGCTGATGATGGAACTGAACCGCGAACTCGGTACGAGCCTGGTCATCGTGACGCACGACCCGCAACTCGCAGCGCGCATGGACCGCGTGCTGACACTGGAAGAAGGATTACTGCTCGAACGCAGCGGCTGAGACCGCCACGCGTCGCACGCGGCCGATCGATGATCGACGCGGGTTCCTGACGGAAGATCCGCGATGCCCTGGCTCGTGTTGGCCTTCTGCGCTGGCGCCGCCGCCGTTCAATTACTACCGGGGCTGCCGTCTCCGGCAGGTCTGCTGCCGCCAACCGTCATTGGACTGATGATCTGGCGACGGTGGCCCGCTGCCGCGGCGCTGCTGGTCGGCTTCGCATGGACCGCATTGGGCGCGTCGCGGCTCGTGGCCGATGATTGGCCCTGCGCGCGGGATCGCGAAGTCGTTGAACTGACCGGCATCGTCGCGGCTCCGGCCACGGTGCGCGACGGGCGCGTCGAATTCGACCTCCGTGTCGTCGAGCCAGCCGGATCGCGCGCGACTGCCCGGCTGCGACTCAGCTGGTACGAAGCTGCGGTAGTGCCACTGCCGGGACAGCGCTGGCGCATGACGGCACGGCTGCGCTGTCGCAGCGGGATGTCCAATCCGGGCGCACCCGACCGGGAACTCGAGTTGCTGCGCCAGAGGATCGGAGCGACCGGCTACCTGGTGTCCGGATCCACTCCCGAATTGCTCGCGGACCAGCCATGGCGATACCCGGTGCAACGGCTGCGGGCGCGCATCGCCTCCGAAATCGCCGGGCAGCTGCCGGGCAGCGCGTCGGCAGGGGTTCTGCAGGGCCTGTCGGTCGGCGTGCGTGGCAACGTGCCGGAGGTTCTGTGGGAAGCGTTCGCCGCGACCGGAGTCGCGCACCTGATGGCCATCTCGGGCTTGCACGTGACCGCTTGCGCGTTGTTCGCGCTGCTTCTGTTACGCGCCGTTTGGCGGCTCCCATTCGGATTGCCGATGCGGGGTAGGATCGGAATCGAGATGACCGTCGTGATCGCAACCACCGCTGCCTATGCGGTGCTGGCGGGCGCATCGTTACCGACGCTGCGGACCCTGACCATGGCCGGCATCGTCGCCTGGCAGCGTGTGCAGAGGCGCGCCATGCCCGTGCACGTGACATTGGGCCTGGCTGCCTTGCTGCTGGTGGGGGCGGATCCGGTCGCCGTGACCTCGCCCGGATTCTGGTTGTCGTTCGTCGCGACAGCCGCATTGCTCGCGCTGATCGACGCGGGTCCCGGATGGCCAGCCCGCGTGATTGCGTTTCTGCGCGCGCAGGCGGCGATCCTGGTGCTGCTGACTCCGGTACTGGCGATCGCCTTCGGCAGGCTGTCGCTCATTGCGCCGCTGGCGAATGCAATCGCGATCCCGGTATTCAGCCTCGTGTTGCTGCCCGTGATCTTGCTGGCGACCGTAATGACCGCGCTGGCGCCGGGCAGTGCCGCCGAGATCTGGCTGGTACTCGCAGGTTTCCTCGATGCGACCTGGCCCTGGCTCGTCGCGGCGGGCCGACTTGAGGGTGCGACCTGGTGGCCGGCCGCGCAACCCGTCGCTCTCGTCACCGTGACTGGCATCGTCCTGCTCGGTGCGCTGCTCGTTCCCGTGCGCGGATTGCGTTTGGCAGCCGCCGTGATGCTGCTCGCCATCGTGCTGGGGCGCGGCGACCGGCCAGCACCGAATGCCTGGACACTCACCGTGCTGGACGTGGGCCAGGGGCTCGCGGCGGTCGTGCAGACCAGGAGGCACGTGCTCGTCTTCGACACCGGGCCTCGCTGGCGCAGCGGCTCGACGGCTGCGCGTGTCTCGCTGCTGCCGTATCTGCGCGGCCGCGGCATCCGCAGGATCGACCGCCTGGTCGTCAGTCACGACGACATGGACCACGCCGGCGGGGCCGGCCAGCTGCGCGACTCGTTCCCGGTTGGTGAATTCACCGCGGGCCCGGGGGCGGAAGTCTCCGGGTCGTCATCGATTTGCCGGCGCGGCGACGGCTGGGACTGGGACGGCGTGGAATTTCGCATGCTGCACCCGGCGGCGGGTGCGAGCGACAGCGACAACGACAACTCCTGCGCGTTACGGATCGCCGGACCCGGGGGTAGTGCACTGCTGCTGGCGGACCCCGAGGCGGACGCCGAGCAGCAGCTTCTGTCGGAAACGCTGGCGGCCGACGTGGTGCTCGTGCCGCACCACGGCAGCCGCACGTCGTCCTCGCCCGCGTTGGTCGCGGCCGTCGGTGCGCGCCTCGGCATCGTCTCGGCCGGCTTCGGCAATCGTTGGGACATGCCCGATGCGGGCGTCGTCGCGCGCTGGCGTGCCGCGGGCACCACCGTGCTGACCACCGCGCATTCTGGCGCGGTCAGCGTACGATTCGCGGCGCGGCCGGGCTTACTTGCAGTCGATGTGCATCGCCCGGAATCCCGGCGATGGTGGCAACGGGGTGCGGCGCATTGAACGGGTAGGGCATCGCTACACCGGTCACGGTATCATGCCGCCGCATGTGGGAAATCATCCTCGCCGGCGGCCCAGTCATGGCCCCGATCATCCTGTGCTCGGTCATTGCCGTGGCCATCATCGTCGAGCGCCTGTGGACCCTGCAGCGCAAGCGCGTCATTCCGCGCGAGCTG
The DNA here is from genome assembly GCA_964477175.1 of uncultured Steroidobacteraceae bacterium. Lineage (GTDB taxonomy): Bacteria > Pseudomonadota > Gammaproteobacteria > Steroidobacterales > Steroidobacteraceae > SCUD01. The sequence goes on from CAYZDW010000103.1 coordinate 4,299, forward strand.
ACCGACCGGGTCTGGAGGCTGGTCGAGACGCGAACCCTGAACGACCGGCACATCGCGGCGCTCGCGCAGAATTCCCCGCTGGGCCGGGTGCTCGCCGCGGGACTCACGAATCGCAATCACGGTCGCGAGATCATGAAGGAAGTCATCGAGGACACCGGACGGCACGTGGTCCATGAACTCGAGCGGTTCCTGAACACGCTGGGCACGATCGCGGCGATGTCGCCCTTGCTCGGGCTGCTCGGCACCGTCACCGGGATGATCGAGGCCTTCAACGCGATCACGTCAGCCGGGGTCGGGGACCCGCGTGCGCTGTCGGGCGGCATCGGCGAGGCGCTGATCACGACCGCGGCGGGCCTGATGGTCGCGATTCCGGCGTTGTTTGCCTATCGCTACCTGCGCGGCCTGGTGGACGCCCTGGTCATCGACATGGAGAAAGAGGCGACCAAGCTCGT
>CAYZDW010000104.1:0-13992 GCA_964477175.1 uncultured Steroidobacteraceae bacterium
CCCGCCCATGATCGCGAGCACGAGTTCCTGGCGGACGATCACGGCGACGACGCCGAGCGCGGCGCCGAGCGCGAGCGCTCCGATATCACCCATGAACACCTGCGCCGGGTAGGTGTTGAACCACAGGAAGCCGAGCCCGGCACCGACGATCGTCGCGGCGAAGATCAGCACTTCGCCGGCGCCCGGCACGTACGGGATCTGCAGGTAGGCCGCGAAGTTGACGTGGCCCGTCGCATAGGCGAACACGCCGAGCGCGCCCGCGACCATCACGCAGGGCATGATTGCCAGGCCGTCCAGGCCGTCGGTCAGGTTGACAGCGTTGCTCGAGCCCACGATGACGAAGTAGGTGAATACGATGAATGCGGCGGCGCTCATCGGCAGCGCGACATTCTTGAAGAACGGCAGGTAGAGCGCCGTTTCGGCGGCGCCCTGCGCGGTCATCCAGAGCGCGAGCGCGGCGGCAAGGCCCGCCACCGATTGCCACAGGTATTTCCAGCGCGCCGCGAGACCGCGCGGGTCGCGCACGACGAGCTTCAGGTAATCGTCGTAGAAGCCGATCAGCCCGAAGGCCAGCGTGACACCGAGTGCAATCCAGACGAAGCGGTTGCCGAGGTTTGCCCACAGCAGCGTGCCAGCGGTCATCGCGACGAGGATCAGCGCGCCGCCCATGGTCGGCGTTCCGGTCTTGCCGAGGTGCGTGTCGGGGCCGTAATCGCGCACGACCTGGCCGATCTGCCGCTCGGCAAGTTTGCGGATCATCCACGGCCCGACCAGCAGCGCGATCGAGAGCGCCGTGAGCGCCGCGAGGATTGCCCGCAGCGTCAGGTAGCCGAAGACGCGGAAGCCCCCGTAGTAACCCGCCAGCCAGTCGAACAGGACCAGCAGCATGCCTCTGCCCTCAGTTGCCGTTGCCGGCGGCCGCGAGCGGCTGGAACAACCGGTCCACGACACGCTCGAGACGATTGACCCGCGAACCCTTGATCAGTACGGTCACGCCGGTATCGAGGCCGGCGGCCACCGCGTCGGCGAGGCGGGGGGCGTCGTCGAACCAGCTGCCGCGCGCGCCGAAAGCCGCCACCGCATGCCGCGCGGCCGCGCCGATCGCAAACAGCCGCGCGACACCCGCACGGCGCGCGTAATCGCCGATACCGGTGTGGCTCGCCTCGGTGTGCGCACCTAGCTCCGCCATCTCGCCGAGTACGAGCCAATGCTCGCCGGGCAGGCTGCACAGCACGTCGATGCCGGCGCGCACCGAGCTCGGATTCGCGTTGTAGGAGTCGTCGATCAACCAGGCGCCACGCGGGCCAGGCTTGAGCTGCAGGCGTCCGCTGACCGGCCCGACGCGTTCGAGGCCCGCGACGATCGTCGGCAACGGCAAGCCTGCGGCGTGCGCAGCGGCGGCCGCGCCGAGCGCATTCACGACGTTGTGCCGGCCCGCCAGCCTAAGCCGGACGCGCGATTGTTCGCCGCCAATGACGAGCGTGAACACGGTGACGAACGCTCCCGACTCGATGCGGCCCTGCAGGCCGGCTGCACGTACGTCGGTCGGCGCGTCGATTCCGAAGCTGATTCGCCGCGCACCGCGCGACATGGTCTGCCACAGCTCGTGGAAGGGGTCGTCCGCATTGATCACCGCAACGCCGGATGGAGTCAGCGCAGCGAACATCTCGCCCTCGGCATGGGCAACGCCGTCAAGGTCGCCGAAGCCCTCGAGGTGTTCGTCGCCCGCATTCGTGACGAGTGCGATCGCAGGCATCGCGATGGCGGCGAGCGCCGCGATCTCGCCGGGGTGGTTGGCGCCCATCTCGATCACGGCAAAGCGGTGAGTGGGCGCGAGCCGCAGGAGCGTCAGCGGCACGCCCAAGTGGTTGTTCAGGTTGCCGCGGGTCGCGAGTGTCGGGCCGGCGCCGCCCAGGATGCTCGCGAGCAGCTCCTTGGTCGTGGTCTTGCCATTGCTGCCGCCGATACCGATGACCGTCGCGGCGAAGCGCGTGCGCCAGGCCTTTGCGAGCGCCGCGAGCATGGCGATCGAGTCCCGGACCACGACCTGCGGAATCGGGGTGTCGGCAGCCTGCTCGACGACGGCGCCGGCGGCGCCGCGCCCGGCGGCGGCCGCGACGAATGCGTGGCCGTCGAATCGCTCGCCGCGCAATGCGACGAACAGCTCGCCCGGCTTCAGCGTGCGCGAGTCGATCGAAACGCCCGCGAAACCGGTATCGGCGCCCACCAGGCGACCGCCGGTCAGCGCCGCGACTTCTGCAAGCCGGCCGTTCAAGCCGCGCCTCCGGCGTGCCGCTGCAGGCATTCCCGGTCGCTCCAGAGCCGCCGCTCCGCGCCGATCAGCTGATAGTCCTCGTGCCCCTTGCCTGCGATCAGCACGACATCGCCGGGCCCGGCTTCGGCGAGCGCTGCGCCGATCGCGCGCGCCCGATCGCGCTCCACCAGTGCGCGCGAGGGCGACTCGAGACCCGACAGGATCATCCCGACGATGCGGTCAGGATCCTCGCTGCGCGGATTGTCGTCGGTCACGATGACGCGGTCCGCAAGACGCTCTGCTGCGGCACCCATCAGCGCGCGCTTGCCGGTGTCGCGGTCGCCACCGCAGCCGAACACGACCAGCACGCGGCCGCCCGCGTGCGCACGCAATGCGGTGAGCGCCTTGGTGAGCGCATCCGGCGTGTGGGCGTAGTCGACGATCGCGAGCGCGCCGTTCGGCAGCCGGAATCCCTCCATGCGTCCCGGCGGCGCCGTGCCGAGCGTGAGCGCCTCGAGCGCCTCGTCGACATCGACGTCCCAGGCCAGCAGCAGGCCAAGCGTGACGGCGAGGTTTTCGGCGTTGAAAGCCCCGACCAGCTTCGACTGCAAGCGGCGGCGGCCGAAATGACCGTTGATCTCGAGCGCCAGCCCGTGGGTCGTTGCGTCGACGCGCGTGACGTGAATGAAGCGCTGCGCGGCCGGACGCTCGCCGCCGACGGCCACGGCGATCAGCGTGACACCGGGCGCGAGCGCGGCCGCGAAGCGCGCTCCCACCGGATCGCCGGTGTTGATCACCGCGTGCTCGAGCCCCGGCAGCCGGAACAGGCGCTGCTTCGCGAACGCATAACGCTCGATGCTGACGTGGTAATCGAGATGGTCACGACTCAGGTTGCAGAACGCGGCGACGCGCAGTCGGACTCCGTCGATGCGTCCCTGGTCGAGCGCGTGCGAGGAGACCTCCATGGCGACGTGCGTCGCGCCGGCGGCCGAGAGCGTGCGCAGCTGCCGGTGCAGGGTGATGACATCGGGCGTCGTGAGCGCTGCACTCGCGAGCTGCGGCGGAAAGCCAGTGCCCAGCGTGCCGAGATAGGCACCGCGGCGAGCCGGGCCTGTCACGGCGCTCGCGAGCAGCCAGGCGCAGGTCGTTTTGCCGTTGGTGCCGGTCACGCCGGCGACCGCGAGCCGCGATGAGGGCGCGCCGTAGAAGCGATCGGCGATCTCGCCGAGCCGGTTGCGCAGCCCCGGCACGGCAACGGAGGCGACGCCGCCGGGCAGGCGGTCCGGTGTGCGGCCCTCGCCAGGATCCCACAGCAGCGCGCGCGCGCCGGCATCGACCGCCTGCGCCAGGTGCTCGAGCCCGTGCCGAGCGCTCCCGCGCAGCGCGATGAAGGCGTCGCCGTTCCCGATCGTGCGCGAATCCAGCGCGAGACCCGCGATCGCGATCGGCGGCGCCTGCGCGATGCCCGCAAGCAGCGTATCGAGCGTCATTGAATCGCCGGTCACGGCATTCATGGCGCAGCCTCGGCCAGTGTCACGGGCGCGACCCTCGCGAGATCGTCGGGGGCCACCGTCATCAGCCTGAGCGCCCCGGACATCACGGCCGAGAACACCGGCGCTGCGACGTCGCCACCGTAGTACAGCGCGCCGCCCGGTTCGTCGATCATGACGACCACGGCGAGTCGTGGCCGCGAGGCCGGCACGACGCCGGCAAATACGGCGAGGTAGCGGTCCGTCGAGTAGCCGCCGGCCGTGGCTTTCCAGGCCGTGCCGGTCTTGCCGGCGACGCGATAGCCGGGCACGGTCGCCTTTTCGCCCGTGCCGCCAGGATTCACGGCCAGCTCGAGCAGGCCGATCAGCTCCCGCGCGACTTTCTCGGACAGCACGCGCGCGGCGGGCGCCGGATTCTGCGCGCGACGGAACGTGATCGAGCGGTGCACGCCGAGCGCCCCGATCGTCGCGTAGGCCTGCGCGAGCTGCAGCGGCGTCACGGACAAGCCGTAGCCATAGGCCATCGTCGCGATGCCGATCGGCCGCCAGTGGGCGGCATTGCTCAGGAGACCCGCAGACTCGCCGGGAAAGCCGCTGGCCGTGACTTCGCCGAAGCCAAGCATGCGCAGTGTTTCATGCAGCTGATCGGGTTCCAGCGACAGCGCGATCTTCGCCATCCCGACGTTGCTGGAACGCGCCAGGACCTGGGCAAGGTCGATGACGCCGAGGTCGTGCTTGTCCTGGATAGTCTTGATGCCGACCTTGATCGGCGTCGTGTCGATCACCGAATCGGGCCGGTAGCGCCCCGAGGACAGCGCCGCAGCGATCACGAACGGCTTGATGCTGGAACCCGGCTCGAAGATGTCGGTGGCCCCGCGATTGCGGTAGCGGCCGACTTCATACTGCGCGCGATCATTCGGATTGAATGACGGCTGGTTGACCATCGCGAGCACTTCGCCGGTTTCGACGTCGATCACGATCACCGAGCCCGCGCGCGCGCGATGCTTGCGGATCGCCGCCTTCAGTTCGCGGTAGGCCAGGTACTGGATGCGCAGGTCGATGCTCGTATGGAGGTCGCCGCCGGGCCGCGGCGCGCGAATGCTCTCGACGTTCTGGACGATGCGGCCGCGCCCGTCCTGGATCACGCGTTTGCGGCCGTCGACCCCCGCCAGCGACTGGTCGTAGGCGAGCTCCAGGCCCTCCTGGCCGGCCTCGTCGAGATTCGTGAAGCCGAGCAGGTGCCCGGTGACCTCGCCGTTCGGGTAATAGCGGCGGTATTCGCGCAGCAGGTACACGCCCGGGATGCCGAGCGCCTTGATGCGTATGGCCTCGGCCGGATCCATGTGACGGGCGACGTACAGGAACTGCCGGTCGAGATTGCTGGTGACGCGCTGCGCCAGCCACTGCGGGTCGCGCTTGAGCGCGCGCGCGAGGCGCGGGATCTCATCGGTCGCCTGCGCGAGTTCCGGCGGATTGACCCAGACCGTGTCGACCGGCGAGCTGACGGCGAGAGGCTCGCCGAACCGGTCCAGCACGGCGCCGCGGTGGGCCGCCATCTTCGCGACGCGCGCGTAGCGCATGTCGCCCTGCTCCGCGAGGAACTGCTGGTCGAGCACCTGCAACTGCAGCGCGCGCGCCATCAGCGCCAGGGCGAACAGCGCGAGCAGGCCCACCAGCAGCCGCGCGCGCAGACGGAACTGCCCGGCGTCGAATTCGGCGCAGCCTTCGCGCCACTTCATGGCGCGATGATCCGCACTTCGTCCGGCGTCGGCAGCGTCATCCGGAGCTTGTCGCTGGCGACGCGCTCGACGAAGCCGTGATTGGACCAGGCGCTCTGTTCGAGCTGTAGCTGGCTCCATTCGATGTTGAGCCGGTCGCGCTCCGCCGACAGCTGTTCGAGCTGCACGAACAGCGTGCGGGCCTCGTGGCGCGCGCGCACGACTGCGATCGCGGAAGCGAGCACCGCAAGCCACAAGAGCGGTAGCACGGCGATCAGCCAGCGGCGGCTCATGCGCCGAGTCTCGCGGCGGCGCGCAGCACTGCGCTGCGCGCGCGCGGATTGCGCCCGACTTCGTCGGCATCGGCGAATATTGCGCGGCCGACCAGTGCCAGCTTTGCCCGCGCGTAGGACGGCACGTCTGGCATGCCGGCCCATGCGGGTGCCTCACGCGATGCAGCGCGCATGAAGCGCTTGACGATGCGGTCCTCGAGTGAATGGAAGCTGATGACGACCAGCCTGCCGTCCGGCGCGAGCGCGTCGACGGCCTGCGGCAGGGCGCGCTCGAGCTCGTCGAGTTCTGCGTTCACGTGGATGCGAAGCGCCTGGAAGCTCTTGGTCGCCGGGTGCCGGCCGGGTTCGCGGCGCGGCACGGCCGCGGCGATGATCGCGGCCAGCCGGCCGGTCGTCGTCACGGGCGACTCCGTGCGCGCTGCGACGATCGCACGCGCGATCCGCCGCGCATGGCGTTCTTCACCGAAGCGCGCGATCACCGTTGTGATCTCCCGCTCGGTCGCGCGCGCGAGCCATTGCGCGGCGGGCTCGCCTTGTCGCGGATCCATGCGCATGTCGAGCGGTCCGTCGCGCAAAAAACTGAAACCACGGCGCGGGTCGTCGAGCTGCGGCGACGAAACGCCGAGGTCGAACAGGATCCCGTCCACCGCACCGGCAGACACGAGCTGCGAAAGTTCAGAGAATCTTCCGTGCGTGAATGTCGCGCGGGGCTCGGCGCCGAAAAGACTGGCCGCCGTTGCGCTCGCTTCCGGATCACGATCGATTGCAAGCAGTCTCCCCTTTTCTCCCAGCCGGCCGAGGATTGCCCCGGCATGGCCACCACGTCCGAATGTCGCGTCCACGTAGAAGCCGTCGACGCGGATCGCAAGCGCATCCAGCGCGGCGTCCAGCAGCACCGGCGCGTGTTGCCCGCCGCCCAGTGCCGCATCCGGCGCGCCGCTCACGGCGCACCGGTCACAACGAGAGCGAGCTCAGTTCCGCCGGCAACGACACCGACGGTTCCTCGCCGTTCAACCATTGGTCGCGACGCTCGTCCCAACGCTGCTCGTCCCACAGTTCGAATCGATTGCCCTGGCCGATCAGGATCGCCGCGCGATCCAAATGAGCGAATTCGCGGAGTTTCGGCGGCAGCAGCAGGCGGCCGTGTCCGTCGAGTTCGACGTCGGTCGCGTGGCCGACCATCAGCCGTTGCAGCCGCCGCGCGTGCTCGTTGAGCGTTGGCAGCCGCATCAGCTTGCTTTCGATTTCTTCCCAGTCGGGCAGCGGGTAGATCAGCAGGCACCGGTCACGGTCGATCGTGATGACGAGTCGCGACTCGCTGCGTTCGGCCAGGTGCTCGCGATACCGGGTTGGCATGACCATCCGGCCTTTCGTATCGAGGGTGACTTTGTTTGCGCCGCGGAACACGGTTCAAATGGGGACGACGTCCCATTTCCTCCCACTTTTTCCCACTCGCTGCCACTATAGGCACGGCCCTATCGGTGGTCAATTGATTTCGGCAAAAAATAGTGTGTGCCGTCAGGGACTTAGCGACGATCCCTGAGGTGTGGAAGGGAGCTTCCGAGGACCCGGAAATCAGCGACTTACGAGCCGCTCCTACAGCGACTTCTGAGCTTTCTTCTTTTTTTGATAACAGATGGGAGTCGGCCGATAAGCCGGGTTCTGTCGTGGGCAACCATTCATCTGGGATGCACGTCGCCGTGCACCTCGAGCGGCCTACCCGGAAGCGCGCGCGGGCCGCGCGCTGCGGCTTGCGCCGCATGCTTCCCTATTTGGCCTTGCTCCAGGCGGGGTTTGCCGTGCCGTCGCCGTTGCCGTCGACGCGGTGCGCTCTTACCGCACCGTTTCACCCTTGCCGTCGTGCTTGCGCACGCTTGGGCGGTTTGCTCTCTGTTGCACTTTCCGTGGGCTCACGCCCCCCAGGCGTTACCTGGCGCCGTACCCTCTGGAGCCCGGACTTTCCTCCGTTTTCGCGAGAAAACGGCGGTTGCCTGGCCGACTCCCGCCACCAACATAAAGGCAACGGCGGCGCGCCTCAAGCGGAATCGCCGCGCTTCGCCCCGCTGAGTTCAAGCGCGCGCGCATAGGCATCGTTCTTGCGCACGCCGGTGAGCTCCGCGGCGGCCTCGGCCGCCGCGGACGGCGGCAGGAAGCGCAGCAGCACGACGAGCGTTTCATCGAGGCGGCCCGCACTGAGCGGCTTGGCCTGCGCGCCCTCGACGATGATGACGGACTCGCCGCGGCGCAAATCCTCGTCGCTTTGCGCGCGTGCGACGAGCTCGGCCAGGCTGCCGCGATAAAAGGACTCGAAGCGCTTGGTCAACTCGCGCGCGATGCAGGCGCGGCGTGTTCCGCCGCAGGCCGCAGCAAGGTCCGCGAGGCTTGCGGCAATCCGGTGCGGCGCCTCGTAGATCACGAGCGTGCGGGGCTCGGCCGCAAGCTCAGCGAGCCGCCGCCGCCGCGCCGCCGCGCGCGCGGGCAGGAAACCCTCGAAGCAGAAGCGCTCGCTGGGCAGGCCGGCAGCAGATAGCGCGGCGATCGCAGCACAAGGTCCAGGCACGGGCGACACGACAATTCCGGCTGCAAGGGCAGCGCGCAGCAGCTGGTAGCCGGGATCGCTGACGAGCGGTGTGCCGGCGTCGCTGATCAGCGCGACGCTCTCGCCCCCACGCAGGCGTTCGACGAGTTCGGCTGCGCGGGCGCGTTCATTATGTTCGTGCAGCGACAGCAACGGTCGTTCCAGCCCCAGCCCGCGCAATAACAGAGAGCTGTGTCTTGTGTCCTCGGCGGCGACGACACTGACGGCGGCGAGAATTTCGCGCGCTCGCGCCGAAATGTCGCCCATGTTGCCAATCGGCGTCGCCACCACGTAAAGCACACCCGCCAGCGCCACTATAATGTCCCTCCCCGACCGCACCGGGCGGCCGGGTGATCCTCGCCAAGGGCCGCCGCCGATGCAAGTGAATGTCAGCGTCCTCAGGAGTCTCGTCGCGGCCTTTGCGCTCGGCTGGCTCAGCAGCGCCTGCCAGATTCCCGGTCTCGACCGGCTGGGCGGCTCGGAGGCCGGTTCGGAACGGGCGGGCCGGCAGTCGCGCCAGGGTGATCATGCGGCGGCCGCCCGCAGCTACGAAGCCGCGACGCGCACCGCGCCCGCGGCCGAACGGAATGCCTTGTGGCTGTCCGCCGCTGCCGAGTGGCTGGCGGCCGGCGACTCGGCCGCCGCCGAGAACGCGATCGGCACGCTCATGCCGCCGGTTTCCACGGCGGAGGCCCGTGAGCGCGTGCGCATCGAGGCGGAAATCGCGCTCATGCGCGGCGAGACGCAGCGCGCGCTCACGCTCCTGCGCGAGATTCCGGACAGCGGCGATGCGGCCGCGCTCGCGACCCGCGCGCGGATCCAGTTCAATACCGGTCGTGTGCCGGACGCGGTTGCGAGCCTGATCGCACGCGATCGCCTGCTGACCGATGCCGCGGCACGCCAGGCCAACCAGCGACTGATACTCGACAGCATCCGCGAGGCGCTGGGGCGCGGCGCGGATGCACGGGTCCCGGCCGGTGCCGATGCCCTGCTCGCCGGCTGGCTCGAGCTCGGGCGCATCGTGGCAGACGCCGGGGCGGGCGCGCTCGGCGTGCGGCGACGCGTGCAGACCTGGCGCTCGCGCTACCCGGCGCATCCCGCCAGCGAGGAGTTGTGGCAGGGCCTGCTCGACCAGCCGGCAGCGAGCGGCGACCTGCCGCGGCAGATCGCGCTCCTGCTGCCCCTGTCCGGACGCGCCGAGTCCGCGGGTATTGCGGTCCGCGACGGTTTTCTCGGCGCCTATTACGACCAGGACGCCGCCTCGCGTCCGCGCCTGCGCATTTATGATGTGGCGGCCCGCGATGCGCCCTCCAGCTATCTCCAGGCACTCGCGGATGGCAGCGATTTCGTGGTCGGCCCGCTGACGCGCGAGGAAGTCTCGGGCCTTGCGTCGCTCGCCGATGGGCGTGCCACGACGCTCGCGCTCAATTTCCTGCCGGACGGCATCGTCGTGCCGGATCGCTTCTATCAATTTGCGTTGTCTCCCGAGGACGAGGCGCGGCAGGTGGCGCGCCGCGCGGTTGCCGACGGCCACGCGGCGGGCCTCGTGCTGGTTCCGCAATCGGACTGGGGTCGGCGCGTGCAGACCGCATTCGCCGCGGAGCTCGCGGCAGCCGGCGGCCAGCTCGTGGACCAGGCCGACTACGCACCGGACACCGCTGACTTCAACGAGCTGCTGCGGCGGCTGTTGCGCACCAGCGGCCAGCGCGGCAGTACGCCGCGCCCGGATGCGCAATTCATCTTCGTCGCGGCCCAGCCGGTGCACGGTCGGCTGATCCGCACGCAGCTGCGATTCAACTACGCGAGCGCACTGCCGGTCTACGCGACCTCGGACATCTACGAACCGGCCGGGACCAGCAACGTGGACCTGGACGGCGTGATCTTCCCGGACATGCCCTGGGTCCTCGACCCGTTTGGACCGGCCGCGGCGGCACGCGAGACTGCCGAGCGCGCTTGGCCCGAACGGACCGGGCAGCGCGGTCGCCTGCACGCGTTTGGTTACGACGCATTCCGGCTGGTGGGCGAACTGCGGCGCCTGCGCGGGCAGACATCGACACCATTGCCCGGCCTGACGGGCAGGCTCACCGTCGACAGCCAGGGCCGCGTCCATCGCGAGCTCGACTGGGCCCAGGTCGTCGACGGTCGCCCGGTGCTGTTGCCGCCCGCGGCTACGATCGCCCCCGCACTGTGAGTGCGGCGCCGCATCTCGAGATCGGCCGTGCCGCGGAGGCGGCCGCGGCGCGTCATCTCGAACGCGCCGGTTACCAGATCCTGCAAAACAACTTCCGCGCGCGTGGCGGTGAACTCGACGTCGTCGCGATCGACGGCGCGGCGCTAGCAATCGTCGAAGTACGCTACCGCGCAAGCGACCGATATGGCGGCGGCGCGGCCAGCATCACCGCGGGCAAGCGCCGCCGTATCATCCGCGCCGCGCGCGCGCTGCTCGCGACGCAACCCACACTCGCCCGATTTCCTGCACGCTTCGATGTCGTCGAAGTGACCGGCCCTGCCGACGCGCTCGACTGCACGCTGATTCGGGGCGCTTTCAGCCTCTGACGCACGGAGTGGGTATTGTGCGCCGCGATCGGGATCCGGCCCACTCGGCGGCCAGAGCCGCAGCCGGCAGGGCCGCTTCAGGACCGCTGTGAATCCATCCCTGGACGCTTCGGGCTCGACATCCTTTCTCGCACGATCCTGAAGCGGCCCTCCCGCCTGCGGCTCCGCGACGCATCTGCCGCATCACGTCGCCGCGATTGCGGTGGCGATGCGTGACTGGTGCGCCGCGATCGAGGTGGCGGTGGGTGCCCCCGAGCGGAGCATGAAGATCTCGCGCAGCGAGGGGGCACCCCCGCCGGATCCCGATCGCGGCGCCTGGCAGCGACCCGATCCCGACCGCGGCGACAGGCACTACTTGACGACGCGGAGCTTCGGGCGGCCGCCGGTGTCGTCGGGGCTGGGCGTGGCGGGTGGCGGAGCATCGCCCTCGTCCTGGAACAGCATCCCCTGACCGGTCTCGCGCGCGTAGATGCCGAGCACCGCGGCGACCGGCACGCGCACCTGTTGCGGCACGCCGCCGAAGCGCGCGGCGAATTCGATCCACTCGTTGCCGAGCTTGAGCCCCTGTGCCGCCTGCCAGCTCACATTCAGCGTGATGCGGCCGTCGCGCACAAAGGCCTTCGGCACTTCGGTGCCGGCAACGCCCGCGTCGACGACCAGATGCGGCGTCTGGGCGTTGTCGGTCATCCACTCATGCATCGCGCGGACCAGGTAGGGCCGCCGCGAAGTCTGCTGCGCGGCCATTTTGTCAGGCCTTACATCGCCGCCGCGACCGGGTCACTTCACGTCCTTCCAGTATTCCTTCTTCAGGAAGTACGCGAAGGCCAGGAACATCAGCAGGTACAGGATGACCCAGACGCCGAGCGACTTGCGCTGGGATTTGGCCGGCTCGGATACGTATTCGAGGAATGTGACCGTGTCGCGCACGAAACCGTCGAACTCCTCGACCGTCATGTCGCCTGGCGTGCCGGGTTCAAGGATGAGGTGCTTCACCGGCTTGCCGTCCTTTCCGGTCGTTTCCTCGTAGCGCGGCTGCTGCACACCCTGAAGGCCGGCCAGCACATGCGGCATGCCCGTGTTGGCAAGGACCGCGTTGTTCGCGCCGGTCGACCTCGACGGGTCGCCGTAGAAAGACCTCAGAAAGGTGTAGACGTAGTCGACGCCGCGGCTGCGCGCGATCAGCGAGAGATCCGGCGGCGTGTTGCCGAACCATTGGCGCGCCTGGTCGGCCGGCATCGACGTCAGCATCGCGTCGTAGACGCGCGTGCCGGTGAACATCAGGTTGTCGCGCAACTCGGTCTCGGTCAGCGCGAGATCTTCGGCAACCTGGCTGTAGCGCATGTAGCGCGCCGAATGGCAGCCCAGGCAGTAGTTGGCGAAATTGCGCGCGCCGCGCTGCAAGGACGCGAGATTGCTGACGTCCGTGTCCGCATCCTCGAGCGGGTAGCCGTTCGTCGAAGCAGGCAGCGCCAGCGGCCAGCACAGCGCCGCCAGCGCAAGCAGCAACCTGGCCGGCTTCACGAGGTCACCCGCGGGGGTTCCGGCTTGTGGCTGTCGATGCGCGAGTACCAGGGCATCAGCAGGAAGAATGCGAAGTAATACGCCGTGCCGATCACGGACAGTGCCGTGTACGGCTGCGCGGCGGGCATGAAGCCGCAATATCCCAGCATGATGAAGGTCGCCGCAAACAACATCAGCGCGACTTTGTAGATCGGGCCGCGGTAGCGGATCGACTTGACCGGCGCACGGTCGAGCCACGGCAGGAAGAACAGCAGCAGGATCGCCGCGAACATCAAAAGCACGCCCCAGACCTGGGTGCCCACGAACGCCGGCACCGCCCGCAGCATCGCGTAGTAAGGCGTGAAGTACCACAGCGGCGCGATGTGCTCGGGCGTCAGCAGCGGGTTCGCCGGCTCGAAATTCGCTGCTTCGAGGAACAGTCCGCCCATCTCCGGCGCAAAGAACACGACCGCGGCGAACAGCACCAGGAAGAACGCCAGCCCCATGATGTCCTTGACCGTGTAGTACGGGTGGAACGGTATCCCGTCCAGCGGGATGCCGTCCGGGCCCTTGGTATTTTTAATCTCGATGCCGTCCGGGCTGTTCGAGCCAACCTCGTGCAACGCGAGGATATGCGCGACGACCAGGAAGATCAGCACCAGCGGCAGCGCCACCACATGCAGCGCGAAGAAGCGGTTCAGCGTGATGTCCGAGATGAAGTAATCGCCGCGGATCCACTCGACCAGCGCCTCGCCGAACCACGGGAACGCGCCGAACAGGGAGACGATGACCTGCGCGCCCCAGTAGGACATGTTGCCCCAGGGCAGCAGGTAGCCGAAGAAGGCCTCGGCCATCATCGCGAGGTAGATCAGCACGCCGAAGATCCACAGCAGTTCGCGCGGCTTGCGGTAGGAGCCGTACAGCAGCGCGCGGAACATGTGCAGGTAGACGACGATGAAGAAGGCCGACCCCCCGGTCGAATGCAGGTAGCGGATCAGCCAGCCCCACTCGACATCGCGCATGATGTACTCGACCGAGCCGAAGGCCTCCGTCGCCGACGGTTTGTAGCTCATCGTCAGGAAGATACCGGTGACGATCTGCAGCGCCAGCACGAAGATCGCGAGCGAGCCGAAGTAGTACCAGAAGTTGAAGTTCTTCGGCGCGTAGTACTCCGACAAGTGCTCCTTCCAGAGCTTCGTCATCGGGAAGCGCTCGTCGATCCACGCGCCCAGCGCGGCGAGCCTGCCGGTTGCCGCAGGCGCAGCCTCGTTGCCCGCCATCAGGCGACCCGTTCCTGGTCCATTCCGATCACGATGTGCCCGCTGTCGGCGAAGGTGTACGGCGGGACTTCGAGGTTGGTCGGCGCCGGAACGCCTTTGTAGACGCGGCCCGACAGATCGAATTTGGAACCATGGCAGGGGCAGTAGAAACCGCCTGGCCAGTCGGCGCCGAGTTCGGCGTCGCCCGGGTCGAAGCGGCTCATCGGCGCGCAGCCCAGATGGGTGCAGACGCCCAGCACGACGAAATACTCGGCATTGACCGCGCGCGCGTCGTTCCTGGCGTATTCGGGCTGCTTGGACTGTTGCGAGCCGGGGTCGGCCAG
>CAYZDW010000105.1:0-3073 GCA_964477175.1 uncultured Steroidobacteraceae bacterium
CTTGAGCGCCATGAAGATCGCGAACGCGATGATTAGGAAGTCGATCAGCGCCTGGATGAACTGGCCGTACTGGAGGGCGACGGGCTCGCCGCTCTTGGCATCGGTGCCGAGCACGACGCTCAATCCGGAGAAATCCACGCCGCCCAACATCATCCCGATCGCCGGCATCAAGACCGAACCGACGAGCGCCGACACGATCTTGCCGAAGGCCGCACCGATGATGATGCCGACGGCCATGTCGACGACGTTGCCCTTCATGGCAAATTCCCTGAATTCCTGCACGAGACTCATGGTTCTCCTCCTTCTAAAAAATAGCCGGGTATGACCCCGGCTTTTCCATGGCGACTACTGAGCCCGCCGCATGGCGAGGCTTGCAGGTATGGAAATTGTCAGCCCGTGGCGGCCTTGCGGCGGCGCTTCGGTTCCGCGGCGGCCTTGGCGGCTTTCTTCTTCGGCGCGGACCGTTGCGCCGCTTTCTTCGCGGCTTTCTTCGCGGCTTTCTTCGCGGCGGGTTTCTCGGCGGGCGCAGCCGCGGGCACCGCATCGGGCTCGACCAGCTGCATCAGCGCCATCGGCGCCGAATCGCCCACTCGCGGTTCCATCTTCAGGATGCGCGTATAACCGCCGGCGCGGGAGCGGAAGCGCGGCCCGATGTCGCCGAACAGCTTGTCCACGAGATTCGTGTCGCGCAGCTGCGACAGCGCGCGACGGCGCCCGGACAGCGAGTCGCTCTTGCCGAGCGTGATCAGCGGTTCGACGACACGGCGTAATTCCTTGGCCTTGGGCAGCGTCGTGCGGATCTTTTCCTCGCGCAGCAGCGCGGCGGCCATGTTGCGCAGCAGCGCCTTGCGGTGGGCACTGTTGCGCGAAAGCTGGCGGCCCGACAGCTGGTGGCGCATGACTATGGATCCTTGTGCGCGGCCTCAGGCCGTGCGCAGCTCGTCTTCGCGGCGCAAGGAAACCGGCGGCCAGCCGTCGATGCGCATGCCGAGCGTCAATCCGTGGCTCTCGAGGACTTCCTTGATCTCCGTCAGCGATTTCTTGCCGAGATTCGGCGTACGCAGCAACTCGACCTCGGTGCGCTGCACGAGATCCCCGATGTAGTGGATGTTCTCCGCCTTCAGGCAGTTCGCGCTCCTGACCGTCAGCTCGAGCTCGTCAACCGGGCGCAGCAGGATCGGGTCCGGCAGCGGGCCAGCGTCGCGGCTCGGCGACTCGCCATGGCCCTCGAGGTCGACGAACACGGTCAGCTGATCCTTCAGGATGCCGCCGGCGCGCCGGATCGCCTCGTCCGC
Organism: uncultured Steroidobacteraceae bacterium; assembly: GCA_964477175.1. Taxonomy (GTDB): domain Bacteria; phylum Pseudomonadota; class Gammaproteobacteria; order Steroidobacterales; family Steroidobacteraceae; genus SCUD01. The sequence continues at coordinate 1,296 of CAYZDW010000105.1, forward strand.
GTTGATCGTGCCGTTGGTCTCGATGTCGATGATCAGCTTGTCGAGATCCGTGCGCTGCTCGACCCGAGCCGACTCGATCGCGTAGGTTACGCGCCGCACGGGCGAGAACGACGCGTCGAGCTGCAGCCGGCCGATCAGCCTGCTCTGCTCCTCGAACTCGAGACGCTGGACCGCCGGGCGGTAGCCGCGGCCGCGCTCTATCTTGAGCGTCATGCCGAGCTCGATCGGCTTCGTGAGATTCGCGATGATGAGCTCTGGATTCACGATGACGACGTCGTGGTCGACCTGGATGTCGCCGGCAGTGACCGGGCCGGGCCCCTTTTTCTGCAGGCGTAGTTCGACCGACTCCCGGCTGTGCATCTCGATTGCGACCAGCTTGAGGTTCAGCAGGACGTCTACGACGTCCTCCTGCACGCCCTCGATGCTCGTGTACTCGTGCAGCACGCCGTCGATCTCGACTTCGGTCACGGCACAGCCGGGCATCGACGACAGCAGCACGCGACGCAGCGCGTTGCCGAGCGTGTGGCCGAAGCCGCGCTCGAACGGCTCGATCACGATGCGGGCCTGCCGCGCCGCAGTCTCGGTGACCTTGACTGAGCGGGGCTTGAGGAATTCCGTGGCGGTACCTTGCATTGCCGTCACCTGTTACTTCGAGTAAAGCTCGACGACGAGATTCTCGTTGATGTCGGGCAGGATCTGATCGCGGTCCGGCAACGCCTTCAGCGTGCCGGTGAACTTCGCGTCGTCCACCTCGACCCATTCCGGAAGTCCGACCTGGGTCGCGATCGCAAGCGCCGCCGCGATGCGCGCCTGGCTGCGGGACTTCTCGCGCACGGCGATCACGTCGCCGGCCTGGCACTGGTAGGACGGCACGTTGACCCTCTCGCCATTGACCTCGATGGCCTTGTGACCGACCAGCTGGCGCGCCTCGGCGCGCGTCGCGGCAAAGCCCATGCGGTAGACGACGTTGTCGAGCCGCGACTCCAGGAAGCGCAGCAGGTTCTCGCCGGTCGAGCCCGACCGGCCGGCCGCCTTCGCGTAGTAGGTGCGGAATTGCCGCTCCAGCACGCCGTACATGCGCCGCAGCTTCTGCTTCTCGCGCAGCTGCACGCCGTAACCGGACAGCCGCGGGCGGCGATCGCCCTTGATGCCGCCCGGCGGCACCTCGAGCTTGCACTTGCTCTCGAGCGGCTTGATGCCGCTTTTGAGGAACAGGTCGGTACCCTCGCGCCGCGAGAGCTTGCATTTCGGACCCAGGTATCTGGCCATGGCTAGCTCGACCTCAAACGCGCCGCTTCTTGGGCGGGCGGCAACCGTTGTGCGGGATCGGCGTCACGTCCGCGATGCTGGTGACCTTGAGTCCGCAGGCGTTCAGTGCGCGGACCGCTGACTCGCGCCCCGGGCCGGGCCCCTTGACCCTGACCTCGACGGTGCGCAAGCCGTGCTCCTGCGCGGCCACGCCTGCCTTCTCGGCGGCGACCTGCGCGGCGAATGGCGTGCTCTTGCGCGAACCGCGAAAACCGGAACCGCCGGAAGTCGCCCAGGCGAGCGTGTTGCCCTGCCGGTCGGTGATTGTCACGATCGTGTTGTTGAATGACGCGTGAACATACGCAATGCCTTCGGACACCTGGCGCTTCGCCTTCTTGCGCGTCTTGACGGCGGCCGGTGCCGCGTCTTTCTTCTCATCGGTTTTCTTCTCTTCGGTTTTCTTTTCTTCGGTCATCGCCTTACCTGGTCAGTTCTGTGTGCCGGCGCCGGCTCAATGCTTGGCGGTGGCG
>CAYZDW010000106.1:0-4397 GCA_964477175.1 uncultured Steroidobacteraceae bacterium
GCAGATTCAGCGACACATTCCGCCACGACGCGCGCGCGATCCTCCGGTTCGCGGGGCCGCTAACCGTCAACAACCTGGTGCTGGCCGGCATGATGCTGACCAACACGGTCATGGCGGGGCGGCTCGGGCCGGAACCGTTGGCCGGCGTCGCGGTCGGCGGCAGCTATTACCAGATGTTCTGGCTGTTCGGACTCGGCACCCTGATGTCGATCTCGCCGATCGTCGCGCATGCCTATGGCGCGGGTCGCGACAACGAGGTCGGCCGGCGTTTCCGGCAGGGCCTGTGGTTGTCGCAGATGCTCGCTGTGCCGCTGATCGGCGGGTTGTTGTGCGTCGTTCCCGTGCTCGGCTGGTTCGGCACCGACCCGCGCGCGATCCCGCATGCGGCGGGCTACGTCTACGCGATGTGCTTCGGCATGCCCGCGATGCTCGCCTTCCTTGCGCACCGCTACACGAGCGAGGGCATCGGCTGGACGCGGCCGGTCATGTACACGGCACTCATCGGGCTCGCGGTGAACTTCACAGGCAACTGGCTGTTCACGCGCGGCAGCCTCGGCATCCCCTCGTTCGGGGCGACCGGCTGCGGCATCGCGACGGCGATGGCCTACTGGTCGATGCTGGTGACGATGCATTTCTACCAGCGCCGGCATGCGATCTACGCGCGCTTCGCGCTGTTCGAGCGCTTCGAGCGCCCGGATCCAGCGGCGTTGCGCGAGATTCTGTCGCTCGGCCTGCCGATCGCCGGATCCGTCGTGTCCGAAGGCGGGTTATTCGTGGTCGCGGCGCTCCTGATGAGCACGCTCGGCACCGAGATCGTCGCTGCGCACCAGGTCGCGATCAGCTATGGCGCGCTGATGTTCATGATTCCGCTGTCACTTCATTCCGCGACCACGATCCACGTCGCGCACCAGGTCGGGCGCGGCGATGCCGCCGCCGCGCGTCTTGCCGGCTGGGCCGGGATCGCAATGTGCGGCATGATCATGGCGCTCTCATCGCTCGTGATCCTGGCGGCGCGGCACGGCATCGCCGCGGCCTATACATCGGACCCTGAAGTCCGCGCGCTGGCGGCGGGCCTGCTGCTATTCGTCGCGATATTCCAGATTCCGGACGGGCTGCAGGTCGGCGCGGCGGGCGCCTTGCGCGGCTTTAAGGACGCGAAGCTGCCGATGGCGCTCAACTTCGCGTCTTACTGGATGATCGGTTTTCCGGCGGCCTGGTGGTTCGGGATCCACATGGGTGTCGGTCCGGCGGGAATCTGGGCGGGGCTGATCGCGGGGCTCTTCACCTGCGCGCTGTTGTTGAACTGGCGCTACGATCGCGTCTCCCGGCTCGCGCTCGCGCAATCGCCATGATCCGCGCCCGCCCACGCAGGAGACCGATGCCTTGCGAAATGCATTGAGGCTGGTGCTGGCGGGGGCCGCGTTGCTCGCCGCCGGCTGCGCCACGCTGCGGCCGCCCGTGGCGCCGGCATCGGAACTCGAGCGCCAGGTCGAGGCGTACTACGACGAATGGCTGGCGCTGAACCCCGTCGCCGCGACGCGGATCGGCGACCACCGCTTCGACGACCAGCTCGAGATGAACGCATCGCCGGGATATGCAGCGGCAGCGGCGGCGCTCGAGACCCGCTATCTCGCTGTCGTCGGGAAGATTGACCCTGAAAAGCTTGACGCAGGGCAACGCCTGACTCGCGAGATGTTCATCTACGGCCGCGAGGTCGCAATCGATCGCGGCCGCTTTCCGGCGCGCCTGCTGCCGATCAATCAGTTCGATGGCGGCATGGCGACGGATCTCGCGATCCTCGGCTCCGGGACCGGGCCGCAGCCGTTCGCGACGATCGAGGATTACAACCGCTGGTTCGTCCGCGCGGGCCGCTTTCCGGACTGGGTGGACTCGGCGATCGAAGCGATGCGGGACGGCATGCGCCGCGGCATCGTGCATCCGCGCGCCGTCATGGCGAAGGTCCTGCCGCAATTCGACGCGCTGATCGTGCCAGCCGCGGAGAAGAGCGTGTTTCACGGCCCGGTCGCGCTGATCCGCGAGGACTGGCCGGACGAGGAGCGCGCGCGACTGGAGGCGGCCATTGGGGAGCTGATCGAGGAGCGCCTGAATCCGGCCTACCGAAAGCTGCGCGACTTCATCCGCGACGAATACCTGCCGGCCTGCCGCGAGACGGTTGGCTGGCCGGACCTGCCGGAGGGCGCGGCCTGGTACGCGAGCGAAGTGCGCCGCCACACGACCACGACACTCACGGCCGCCGAGATTCACACCCTGGGCCTGGTCGAGGTCGCGCGCATCCGCACCGGGATGGAGGGCGTCATGCGCCAGGTCGGTCACGTGGGCGACCTTCAGGCGTTCTTCGGATACGTGCAGGAAGAGCAGGCATTCTATTATCGACGCGCGGACGAGCTGATTGCCGGCTTCGAGGCGCTGAAGCGACGCATCAACGCGGCGCTGCCGCGGCTCTTCTCCATATTCCCGAAAGCCGACTACGAGCTACGCGAAGTCGAGGCCTTCCGCGCGGCATCGGCCGCCGGAGGTTCCTACCACGGCCCGTCGGCCGACGGCACGCGGCCCGGGGTCTTCTACGTCAACACGCACAATCTGAAGGCGCAGCCGATTTACGGCATGGAAACCCTGTCGCTCCACGAGGCCGCGCCAGGCCACCACTTCCAGGTCTCGATCCAGCAGGAGCTGACCGGCCTGCCGCGCTTCCGGCGCTTCGAGCGCAATGTCGCCTACGTCGAAGGCTGGGCGCTGTACTCGGAGTCACTGGGCCGCGAACTCGGGCTGTTCACCGACCCGATGCAGTGGTACGGGCGGCTGTCGGACGAGATGCTGCGCGCGATGCGCCTGGTCGTGGACACTGGCCTGCATGCGCAGGGCTGGAGCCGCGAGCGGGCGATCCGTTACATGCGCGACAACAGTTCGATGGCCGACAGCGACATCGAGGCCGAGGTCGAGCGCTACATCGTCTACCCGGGCCAGGCGCTGGGCTACAAGGTCGGCGAACTGCGCATCCAGGCGCTGCGACGCAAGGCCGCATCCACGCTCGGTGATCAATTCGACATCCGCGAATTCCATGCGGAGGTTCTGCAGGACGGCGCGCTGCCGATGGACGTGCTGGACGCGAAGATCGACCGCTGGATCGAATCGCGGTCTGCTCAGAGTTCGAGTAGGTAGTGCCGGTCGCAGCCGAAGTGGCCGGTCTTGCCGAGCGGACCACACAGGGGCTTGAAACCCGTTTTCGTGTAAAGCTTCATCGCGGCGTCCATGCCGGTCAGCGTCTCGAGATAGCAGCGCCGGTAGCCACGCTTCCGCGCGGCGGCGAGGCAGCGCCGCAGCATTTTCTCGCCGAGTCCGCGGCCGCGCGCTGCGGGCAGGAAATACATCTTGCGCAGCTCGCAGACGTCGGTGTCGGCGTCGGGGAGAGGCGCGATCCCGCCGCCGCCCAGCACGCGCCCGCTGTCCTCGACGACGAAGAAGGCCGCGCGCGGTTCGGGGTAGTGTGCGCTCATCGCATCCACTTCCGGGTCGTTGATCGCGAAGCCGGGACCGAAGGCGCCGAAGCTCGTCATGACCTCGCGAATGATCGCGGCCATCGCCGGATCGTCGGCCGGTCGGATCGGCCGGATCAGCGGCTCAGTCGTCACGCTCGGAGTAATAGCCGTGGCTCAGCGTTTCGACGTCGACCAGCAGGCCGTCCTCGAACTTGAGCCGTCGCATGAGCTTGTTGGGCCCGAGGTTGTAGGTCCAGTACTCAATCGGAATCGGTACCGGCTCATAGGAAGTGTAGTACGGGCGGCCCCGGTACCAGCGGATCGGTCGTTGCAGGACTTCGCGGCGCTGGATGTCGGTCGGCGGCCCGCAGAGCGCGGCGACCTTGTCGGTGCTGTCGCCATCGCTGACGAGCCGTGTGCCGCAGCGAAAGGAATCCGCGCCGGCGCCCTGGGTCCAGAGCGCCGCAATGGCTGTCGCGAGTATCGCCGTTGTCCGCATGATCCGAAGATGCCCCTGGGTGGGTGAACGCCGGCTGAAGGCGGGCTTGCCGTGCTCAATGTACCGCCAGCCCGTGCCTGGACCAAGTGGGCTCCACTTCGTAGTGGGCTCGACTTCGTAGCAGGCCCGACTTGCGTTCGCCGCCGCCGGCCGCAGAATGGCCCGACCGATGCCCGCGCGACGCCTGGATCGCCATTTCGAACGCCGGCTCGCGGGTCTCGTCAATGCCCGCGAACGCGGCGTGCTGGCGGGCGGGCTGAAAGGCATCGAGCGCGAGGCGCTGCGGGTGAACCCGGAGGGCCGGATCTCGCAGGCGCCGCACCCGTCCGTGCTCGGCTCGGCGCTGACGCATCCGCACATCACGACCGACTATTCCGAGGCGCTGGTCGAGCTCGTCACGC
>CAYZDW010000107.1:0-2736 GCA_964477175.1 uncultured Steroidobacteraceae bacterium
TCCAAGTACGCCTTCCTCGGCGCGATGCGCTCGGCCGCGCAGATGGTCGCCTACGAGATCCCGATGGGCTTCGCGCTGGTCGGCGTGCTGATGGCGGCTGGCAGCCTCAATCTCGGCGACATCGTGCGCGCCCAGCAGGGCGGTTTCGGCAGCTGGAACTGGTTCTGGCTGTTCCCGCTGTTCGTCGTCTATTTCATCTCCGGTCTCGCGGAAACCAACCGCGCGCCCTTCGACGTCGCCGAGGGCGAGTCGGAAATCGTCGCGGGCTACCATGTCGAGTACTCGGGCGCCACGTTCGCGGCCCTGTTCGCACTGCCCGAGTACGCGAACATGATCCTGGTCTCGGCGCTGTGCTCGGTGCTGTTCTTCGGCGGTTGGCTGTCGCCGATGGAGGGCTACGTGCCGGACGACTGGTTCGTCGCGCAACCAGGCTTTTACTGGCTGTTCCTGAAGGCCTGCTTCTTCCTGTTCGTGTTCCTGTGGGTGCGGGCGACCTTCCCGCGCTACCGCTACGACCAGATCATGCGACTGGGATGGAAAGTGCTGATCCCGGTTACCCTCGTCTGGATCGCAGTCGAGGCCGTGCTGGCCTGGCTGCGCGTCGGTCCCTGGGCGGATTGAGGCGGCGATGAAACGCATTGGATCGATGTTCCGCACGCTGTTTCTGACCGAGCTTCTGGTCGGCCTGTCGGTGACGCTGCGCAACCTGTTCCGCCGCAAGATCACGCTGCACTATCCTGAGGAGAAAACGCCGCAGTCGCCGCGCTTCCGCGGTCTGCATGCGCTGCGGCGCTATCCGAACGGCCAGGAGCGCTGCATCGCCTGCAAGCTCTGCGAGGCAGTCTGCCCGGCGCTCGCGATTACCATCGAATCGGATGTCGGCGCCGATGGCACGCGGCGCACGACGCGCTACGACATCGACCTGTTCAAGTGCATCTACTGCGGCTTTTGCGAGGAGGCCTGCCCGGTCGACGCGATCGTCGAGACGCGCATCCAGGAGTACCACATGGAGAACCGCGGCGAGAACATCATGACCAAGGACAAGCTGCTCGCGATCGGCGAGCGCTACGAGGCGATGATCGCGGCCGACAGGGCCGCGGACGCCCGCTTCCGGTGAGTTGAAATGCTGGTCACGCTACTCTTCTACGCGTTCTCTGCGGTGCTGGTCGGCGCGGCGCTCGGCGTGATCCTGTCGCGCAACCCGGTCCACTCAGTGCTGTTCCTGGTGCTGTGCTTCTTCAATGCCGCGGTGCTGTGGCTCCTGATCGAGGCCGAGTTCCTGGCGATCGTGCTGGTGCTCGTCTACGTCGGCGCCGTGATGGTGCTGTTCCTGTTCGTGGTGATGATGCTGGACATCAACATCGAACAGCTGCGCGAAGGTTTTGCGCGCCACGCACCGCTCGGCGCGTTGATTGCGCTGATCGTGATCGTCGAGCTTTACTACGTGTTGTGGGTCCGGCGCCTGGGCATCGACGTGGCCGGCGATACGGCGCCGCTGCCGGAAAATTACAGCAACACCGCCGAGATCGGTGCCGTGCTCTACACCGAGTACGTCTACCCGTTCCAGCTCGCCGCGGTCGTGCTGCTGATCGCGATCATCGCGGCAATCACGCTGACGATGCGCCAGCGCCCCGGCCAGAAGGTCCAGGACATCAGGGGCCAGGTTTCGGCACGGCCCGAGGACCGCGTTCGCATCGTGCAGATGCCGACGGAGCGCGAACCGTGATCACGCTGACCCATTACCTGCTGCTGGCGGGAATCCTTTTCGCGATTGCGGTCGCGGGCATCTTCCTGAACCGCAAAAACGTCATCCTGTTGCTCATGTGCATCGAACTCATGCTGCTGGCCGTCAACTTCAACTTCGTGGCGTTCTCGCGCTTCCAGGGCCTGTTGGACGGCCAAGTGTTCGTGTTCTTCATCCTGACGGTTGCCGCGGCGGAGGCGGCGATCGGGCTCGCCATCCTGGTCGTGCTGTTCCGCCAGCGGCAGAGCATCAATGTCGAGGAACTCGACACGATGAAGGGCTGACGATGTCAATGCAGCAGCTCTGTCTCGCGATCGTCCTCGCGCCGCTGGCCGCCGCCGTCATCGCGGGCCTGGCCGGCCGATTCGTCGGGCGCCCCGGCTCCCATTGGCTGTGCATCGGCGGCGTGGCGGTCTCGTTCTCAGCCTCGGCCTGGATCCTGAAACAGATGCTGGACGGCGCGCCCGTGTTCAACGAGGCCGTCTACACCTGGGCGGTCAGCGACGGGATCCGGATGGAAATCGGCTTCCTGGTCGACAACCTGACTGCGCTGATGATGACCGTCGTCAGCTTCGTGTCGCTGGCCGTGCACGTCTACACGATCGGCTACATGAAGGACGATCCCGGTTACCAGCGGTTTTTCGCGTACATCTCGCTGTTCACGTTCTCGATGCTGATGCTCGTGATGTCGAACAACTTCCTGCAGCTGTTTTTCGGCTGGGAAGCGGTCGGCCTGGTGTCCTACCTGCTGATCGGATTCTGGTACAAGCGCTCAACCGCGATCTTCGCCAGCCTGAAAGCCTTCATCGTCAACCGCATCGGCGATTTCGGTTTCATCATGGGGATTGCGGCGGTCGTCTACTACACTGGCAGCCTGGATTACGTCGAGGTATTCGAGCGCGCGCCGGGCATGCTCGGCATGGAAATCTACCTGACGCCGGGCGAGCCCTCCAAGCCGATCACGCTGATCTGCGTCTCGCTTTTCATCGGCG
>CAYZDW010000108.1:0-4451 GCA_964477175.1 uncultured Steroidobacteraceae bacterium
GATGCGCGCTGCGACCAGGAAGCCGGCGAACGACGCGAAGGCCGGGAAAAACAGCAGCAGGCCGAGGCGCGCGGGTGACACGCCCAGCACGTCGATGGCAACATAGGGTGCGCCGGTCACGAACGTGTAGATCATGCTCATGAGGCTGGAGCCGAAGGCGAGGTAGATCAGGTAGCCGCGCGACCGGAAGAGCTGCCGGTAGCTAGACAGCGTGCGCGGCGACGGCCCGGCCGCTGGGTCGGCCGGGCGCGTTTCACGCAGGTTGCGAACCGCGAACACGAGCACGGCAGAGCCCAGCAGCGCGGACAAGCCAAAGACGGCGCGCCAGTCGAGCCATTCGATCGCGAGTCCGCCGAGCGTCGGCGCCAACATCGGCGCCACGAGGATCGCAGTCGCGGTCGCCGCGATCGCGCCGGCAGCGCGCGCCGGCCCGAAGAAATCCATGATGGTCGCCCGCATCACCGCCATCGCCGCCCCGCCGCCGAAGGCCTGGACGATGCGTGCGAGAACGAGCAGCTTGAGCGAGGAGGCGAGGATCCCCGCCAGGCTCCCAAGGATGAAGAGGCCGAGCCCAACCAGCACCACGGGCCGGCGACCATAACGGTCCGAAAGCGGCGCAACGATGAGGTTGCCAAAGGCAATCGCGACCAGCGACAGGCTGATCAATAGCTGCGCGGCCGCGGCGTGCACCTGCATCGCGGCCGCGATGGCCGGCAGCGCCGGCAGCAGCACGTGCAGCCCGAATGTGCCGATCGAGCCGATGATCGCCGAGCCGATGATCAGCCGCCGGGCGGTGTCGCGTTTCTCCAAGCGGGGGGGTTCCGGTCCTTTGCAGCATCTTGCGGCGGGTGGACCCGACCTGCAACCGGGTCAGTTCTTTCCCTCCGGGCCGTCCGCTTGACAGTCAATTAAATATTTGTTTAAGTCTTGAACCATGAACCGGACCAGGGCCGTAAAATCGCTCGCTGCATTGGCGCAGGAAACGCGTCTCGACGCGTTCAGGCTGCTGGTGCAGGCCGGGCCCGAAGGGCTCGCGGCCGGCGACCTGGCGGCCCGGCTCGACATTTCGCCGCCGGCGCTGTCCTTCCACCTGCGCGGCCTCGCGCACGCAGGTCTCGTGCGGGCGCGTCAGGACGGCCGGTTCATCTATTATTCGGTCGAGTACGACTCGATGCAGTCGTTAGTCGACTTCCTTACCGAAAACTGCTGCGGCGGGGCCGCCTGCGCGCCTGCGCGGGCGACTGGCCGCAGGCCAACCGCAAGGAGACCTTCATGAAGCGCTTTCACGTTCACGTCGCCGTCGACGACTTCGACGGCAGCAAGACCTTCTACACAAAACTGTTCGGCGCCGAGCCCGCGGTCGTCCAGCACGACTATGCGAAGTGGATGATCGAGGACCCGCGCATCAACTTCGCGATCTCGACGCACGGCGGCCGCACCGGCATCGAACATCTCGGCTTGCAGGCCGACAGCGCGGAGGAACTCGCGGAAATCCGTGGCCGACTCGTCGAAGCCGGCGCCGAAGTCGCCGACGAGCCGGGCGCGAACTGCTGCTACGCGCATTCCGACAAGCACTGGGCGGTGGACCCGCAGGGTCTCGCCTGGGAAGCGTTTCACACGCTTGGCGAAGCGCGTCACTACGGCGACGATCACGGGCCCGCGCGGTCACCGGCTCGCGCCTGCGGTCCGGCAAGTGGCTGTTGCGCGGGCTGAGCGGAGCCTGCCGTGGAAGCAGTAGGGCGTGGTCGCGTCTACAACGTGCTGTTTCTGTGCACGGGAAACTCGGCGCGCAGCATCCTGGCCGAGGCCTTGCTCAATCACTGGGGTGCGGGGAAATTTCGCGCTTCTAGTGCGGGCAGCTTCCCGATCGGGCGCGTCAATCCGCTCGCGCTCGAACTGCTGGCGCACATGAGGATTCTCGCAGAGGGCGCGCGCAGCAAGAACTGGAATGAATTCGCCTCCACCATCGAGTTTGACTTCGTCATCACCGTCTGCGACAAGGCAGCTGGCGAAGTCTGCCCGATCTGGCCAGGCCAGCCGATGACAGCGCACTGGGGTGTCGACGATCCGGCGGCGGTTGCCGGCAGCGACGTCGAGAAAATGCTGGCATTCCGCGCTGCCTTCCGCGCGCTCGAGCATCGCATCCGCATCTTCGTGAGCCTGCCATTCGCATCGCTGGATCGCCTGCGGTTGCAGCGCAAGCTCGACGAGATCGGCCGGCAGCAGCCGACAACGGACGATGTCTCCGCCGGCGCTTGAACTCGGCTTCTTCGAACGCTGCCTGACGGTCTGGGTGCTGGCCTGCATCGGTGCCGGGATCGGCCTTGGCCAGCTCGCGCCCGGCGTGGCTGCCGCGGTCGCGGGCCTCGAGTTCGCGCGCGTCAACCTGCCGATCGGGCTCCTGATCTGGATCATGATCATCCCGATGCTGGTCAAAGTGGACTTCGACCGGCTGCACGAAGTACGCCGGCACGCGCGCGGGATCGGCGTCACGCTACTGGTCAACTGGGCGATCAAGCCATTTTCGATGGCGCTGCTCGGTTGGATCTTCATCCGGCAGCTGTTCGCGGACTGGCTGCCGGCCGGACCGCATGACAGCTACATCGCGGGCCTGATCCTGCTGGCCGCAGCGCCCTGCACGGCGATGGTGTTCGTCTGGAGCAATCTGTCGAGGGGTGAGCCGAACTTCACGCTGACCCAGGTGGCGCTCAATGACCTGATCATGATTTTCGCCTTCGCGCCGATCGTCGCATTGCTGCTGAGTGTCGCGGTCATCCACGTGCCCTGGGACACGCTGCTCATGTCGGTCGTGCTGTACATCGTGGTGCCACTCGTGATCGCGCAGATCTGGCGCCACAACTTGCTGCGTCGAGGCGGAGATGCCTACGAGGCCGCGATCCGCCGCATCGCACCATGGTCGCTCTCGGCTTTGCTCGCGATGCTGGTGCTGTTGTTCGCATTCCAGGGCGACGCGATCCTGGCGCAGCCGCTCGTGATCGTGCTGCTGGCCGTGCCGATCCTGATCCAGGTGCTGTTGAACTCGTCCGTGGCCTACCTGTTGAATCGGCGTTTGGGCGTGGCGCACTCTGTGGCCGGGCCTTCGGCGCTGATCGGCGCCTCCAATTTCTTTGAGCTGGCCGTTGCCGTCGCGATCAGCCTGTTCGGGCTCGAATCCGGCGCCGCGCTCGCGACGGTCGTCGGCGTGCTGATCGAGGTGCCGCTGATGCTCCTGGTCGTGCGCGCGGTCAACGCCTTGTGGTCCTGGTACGAGGCCGGCCCGGCGATGCCGGCGGTCCGGGCCGCCGGCGATTAACTGCTAGAATCGTTCCAGCCGGTGCCCCCGGCACACGATGCTGGCGTACTTCCTGATCCTGTTTTCCCTGATTCTCGTCAACGGCCTGTTCGCCATGGCCGAACTGGCGGTTTTCTCCTCGCGCCCGACCCGCCTCAAGCAGATGGCCGAAGCGGGCAGCGGAGGGGCGCGGGCGGCGCTCCGGCTGCTCGACGACCCGACCCGTTTCCTGTCCACGGTGCAGATCGGCATCACGCTGATCGGCGTGCTTGCCGGCGTCTACAGCGGCGCACGCTTCGCCATCCCGCTCGGCAAATGGCTGGCCGGATTCGAGCTGCTGGCGCCCATCGTCCAGTACACCGACACAATCGCTTACGCGATCGTCGTAGTCGGCGTCACCTACCTGTCGCTGGTAATCGGGGAGCTCGTGCCCAAGCGTTGGGCGCTGACGAATCCCGAGGCGATGGCCGCGCTGATTGCGCGCCCGATGGAAATGCTCGCGCGCCTCTCCGCGCCGCTCGTCTGGCTGCTGCAGGGCTCGACGGAACTCGTGGTGCGCGCACTCGGCCTGCGCAAGTCGACCAGCCGCGGCCTGACCGAGGAAGAGATCCGCTCGATGATCGCCGAGGCCACGCGCGCCGGCGTGTTCCACATCGACGAACATCGGATGATCGAGGCCGTGCTGCGCCTGCCCGATCGCACGGTGCGCAGCATCATGATCCCGCGCGGCGACGTCGTATGGATCGATGTCGACGACAGCCGCGAGACCGTGTGGAATGCCGTGCGTGCCGGCAGTCACTCGCGCTATCCGGTCTGCCGCGGCGAGTTCGACGAACTGCTGGGTGTCGTGCAGACCGGCGATCTCGCCGACTGGTCGCGCGACCCGGCAGGCGGCGATCTCGTGTCTCGCCTGCGTGCTCCGCTCGTCGTGCACGAATCGACGCGCATCCTGCGCCTGCTGGACCTGTTCCGCGAGTCGAAGCTGAATTTCGCCGTGGTCGTCGACGAGCACGGATCGATCGAGGGCATCGTGACGCCGGGCAACATCCTGACCGCGATCGCGGGCGAATTGCCCGAGGCGGCGAGCGAGGAGGTACCGGAGGCGGTGGTGCGCGACGATCAGTCCTGGCTGATCGACGGACGCATGGCGATCGACGAC
>CAYZDW010000109.1:0-2760 GCA_964477175.1 uncultured Steroidobacteraceae bacterium
TCGTGACGAAGAGCTGCTCGTCGCCTGGCGCGTCCTGGCAGATACTAAACAGCGCCTGTCTGTCGGTAACCAGGAAGTCCTCGACACGGCAGCCGATGCGGAGATCGTAGATCCCGGTCAGCAGCAACTCGAGTTTCTCAAGCGCTGCGACGGGCATGTCAGTGCGCGGACGCGCCGGAAGGGAGCGGCTGGATGCCGAGGCGCATCAGCAAGCGATGGGCGCGCCGGCTGCCGGTCTTGTGCCACAGCTCATAGAGGCGCAGCACATCACGCTGCGAGTGCGTCACCGCGCTCTCGCTGATGTTGTTGAGCGCATCCACGAGCGGCTGGAACTTGTCCTCCAGCTCGGCGAAGACGGTCGCGAGCACGCGCCGTGGGCCGCGGCGTGGAGATTGTGCGAGCGCCCCGTAGGCACGGCCGCCCATCGCGATGTGGTAGTCGATGTCGACGAGCCGGCGGGGGAAACCGTTCGCGAGAAATCCGGCGACGAAGAGTGCCACGTCGCCCAGGCGCTGCAGGGTCCTGAAACGGCGCTCGTCGTCCCGGGTCTCGAGGGCATCGGCGAGCAGGAGCGCGAGCGGCTTCAATCGCGTGCCATCCGGGCCAGCCTCGAACAGGGCCTCCGTGCGGGCGAACATCGCGAGCATGTTCACGACATAGTGTTCGGTATGGTCCTTGACCTGCAGGTGCTGCTGCTCGAGCGCGCACTGCAGCGCCTCGCGAAAGAATTCGCGGACGTCGGAGACGGTCAGAAGCTCGGCATCTCTGGGAGGCATCGCTTACCCCGTGTCGACAGCGCCAGTTGAGCCTTGTTCACGGGATAATTCTGTAGAGCGCGTCGCAGCTTGTCGTAGCAGTGATACCCCCAGAGTGCTGACCGGGCGCGGAACTGTGACATCAATGCCCGGTGTCTTCCCAAGACAGCGGCCGGGCAGTTAGCATCACGTGCAACAATAACGGGCGTGCCATCCGGCCGGTGGCGGGAGTGGAGCGATGGCTGCATCGCTTTCATCGCGCGTTCGCTGGTCGGGCGAGCGTCGTTTCTACACGGGCATGGCGCTGGCGCTGCTCGCGACGGTGGTTGTGGGTTTCTCGCGCAGCTTCTTCCTGCGACCCTGGTTCCCGGATCACGCCTCACCGCCGGAAACGATTTTCTACTTCCATGGCGCCGTGTTCGCGAGCTGGTACCTGCTCTTCCTGGTGCAGCCCTCGCTGATCGCCCTGGGCCGCGCCGACCTGCATCGCGCGCTCAGCCGGTTCGGCGCGGTGCTCGCGCCCGTGATGATCGTGCTCGGCTGCTATGTCGCCGTGATCGCAGCAGCGCGACCGGGTGGCTTCATCGCCGTCCCGATCCCGCCGCTCAATTTCCTGGTGGTGCCGCTGGCCGACATGGCCCTGTTTGGGCTCTTCGTCTCGCTTGCGATAGCGAAGCGCAATGTCGCCCAGACGCACAAGCGCCTGATGCTGCTCGCGTCGATCAGCATTGTGGTGGCCGCCGTCGCGCGGCTGCCGTTGCCCTTCATGGCGACTGGTGGGCCGCTGGCATTTTTCGGCGTGCAGGATCTCTTTCTGGTGGCGCTCGTCCGCTAGGCCACCTGCGCGCTGCCGCCGTCGAGCTGGATCTCGTAGGTCGAACCCGCGACGAGTTCGCGCGGAGCGAAGTCATCCACGTGGATGATGTCCATGACCTTGCGGTCGTATTCGCGAAGTTGCGCGGCTTCGGCCTCGGTGATGATGCCGGCGGCCAGTGACTCGCGTATCCGGCCCGGCAGGTCGAGCGCCGTGACGCGGCCGGTCTTGACGCCTTCAACTCGGATCTTTTTTTCCAGCGGCTCGGCCGCGATCGCCAACTCCATCGCCTGCTGCACAAGCCCCAGGTGGTTGGTCGGCTCGAGCGTGCGATAAACGTATTGGCAAAGCCTTTCGCGCGCCTCGCCGGGATTCATGACGAGTTCCGCGATCTGCGGATTCAGCCGATCACTCGGTGCCGAGTAGGTCAGCCCGCGCGGGAAGATGAAGAGCCGCATGAAAGCCGCGAGCCAGCGGATGGGGAAGTTGCGCAGGAAGCTGTGCAGCTGTTCCTGAGCCTGGTAGAGCAGCAGGCGGCAGCCGTATTCGACGAGCGGCAGGTCGGCCGGCGGCCGGCCCTGGTTTTCGTAGTGCTTCAGCACCATCGAGGCGAGGTACATCGAGGACAGCACGTCACCCAGCCGCGCCGAGAGGTTCTCCTTCTTCTTCAGGTAACCGCCTAGTGAAAGCATTGCGACATCGGCGGCAAAGGCGAAGGACGCGCTGAAGCGATTGATGTGCTCGTAGTAGCGCATCGTCGGGCCTTTGATCGGGGCCTTGACGATGCGCGAGAGCGTGATCGCCGCGAAGAACGAGCGCACGGCGTTCGAAATCGTGAAGCCGATATGGCCAAAAAGCGCCTTGTCGAACTCGCGCACGCCGCGCGCGCGATCCGGGTCCTGCGCGGCGTTCATCTCCTTGAGCACCCAGGGATGGCAGCGCACGGCGCCCTGGCCGAAGATGATCAGGCTGCGCGTCAGGATGTTCGCGCCCTCGACCGTGATGCCGACCGGCACGAGCTGGTAGCCGCGCCCGAGGTAGTTCTTCGGACCCAGCATGATGCCCTTGCCGCCCTGCACGTCCATCGCGTCGTTCGCGATCAGGCGGCTCATTTCGGTCGTGTGATACTTGAGAATCCCGGACGGCACGGACGGCCTCTCGCCGCCGTCGATCGCACCGGTCGTCACCGAG
>CAYZDW010000110.1:0-5915 GCA_964477175.1 uncultured Steroidobacteraceae bacterium
CCGCCCGCTGATTTTTCGGTGTCGATGACGTCCATCACGTCCTCGAACGTGAGCGGCTGGAAGTACAGGCGGTCGGCCGTGTCGTAGTCGGTCGAGACGGTCTCGGGATTGCAGTTCACCATGATGGTCTCGTAACCGTCCTCGCGCAGCGCGAGCGCGGCGTGCACACAGCAATAGTCGAACTCGATGCCCTGGCCGATGCGATTCGGGCCGCCGCCCAGAATCATGATCTTGGAGCGGTCGGTCGGCGCGGCTTCGCATTCCTGCTCGTAGGTCGAGTAGAGGTAGGCGGTCGAGGTCGCGAATTCCGCGGCGCAGGTGTCGACGCGCTTGTAGACCGGATGGATCCCGCAGGTGAGGCGCCGCGATCGGACCCGCGATTCCGGCGCGCCGATCGAGCGCGCGAGCGCGGCATCCGAGAAGCCCTTGCGCTTCAGCGCGAGCATACGCTCGACCGTCAGGCCCGCGATGCCGTCTGCGCGCACCGTCTCCTCCTCGCGGACCAGGTCCTCGATCTGCGCCAGGAACCACGGGTCGATCGCGGATTCCGCGGCAATCCGCGCGAGCGTCCAGCTCGCCCGGAACGCGTCGGCCACATAGCGGATCCGGTCAGCCCCCGGATGGCGCAGCTCCTCGGCCAGGCGCTGCTCGCCGTCGGCGTCCAGCGGCAGGCGCATGACCGGCGTCAGCCCGTCGCAGTCGGTCTCCAGGCTGCGCAACGCCTTCTGCAGCGATTCCTGGAAGGTACGCCCGATCGCCATGGCCTCGCCGACGGACTTCATCTGCGTGGTCAGGCGGGTGTTGGATCCCGGAAACTTTTCGAACGTGAACCGTGGCACCTTCGTCACGACATAGTCGATTGTCGGCTCGAACGAGGCCGGCGTCGCGCCGCCTGTGATCTCGTTCCTCAGTTCATCGAGCGTGTAGCCGATGGCGAGTTTCGCCGCGACCTTGGCGATCGGGAATCCGGTCGCTTTCGACGCCAGCGCCGACGAGCGCGACACGCGCGGATTCATCTCGATCACGAGCAGGCGGCCATCCTTCGGATTCAGCGCGAATTGGACGTTGGAACCGCCGCATTCGACGCCGACCTGGCGCAGCACGGCGATCGAGGCGTCGCGCATGCGCTGGTATTCCTTGTCGGTCAGTGTCTGTGCCGGGGCCACGGTGATCGAATCGCCGGTGTGCACGCCCATCGGGTCGAGGTTTTCGATCGAGCAGACGATGATGCAGTTGTCCTTGCGGTCGCGGACCACTTCCATCTCGAATTCCTTCCAGCCCAGCACCGAGTCCTCGATCAACACTTCGCCGGTCGGCGACGCGTCGAGGCCGCGCGTGACGATCTCCTCGAACTCTTCGCGATTGAAAGCAATGCCACTACCCGAGCCGCCGAGTGTGAAGGATGGCCTGATCATCGTCGGGAAGCCGACTTCGCCCTGCACCGCGAGCGCCTCGTCGACGCTGTGCGCAATGTAGGACTGCGGGCACTCGAGACCAATGCCGCGCATCGCATTGCGGAACAGCTCCCGGTCCTCCGCCATGTCGATCGCTTCGCGCGAGGCCGCAATCAGCTCGACGCCGAATTTCTCGAGCACGCCTTCGCGCACCAGGTCGAGCGCCGTATTGAGCGCCGTCTGTCCGCCCATGGTCGGCAGCAGGGCGTCCGTGCGCTCCTTTTCGATGATGCGCGCGACCGTGCGCCATTCGACCGGTTCGATGTAGATCGCGTGGGCCATTTCGGGGTCGGTCATGATCGTCGCGGGATTCGAATTCACGAGAATTACGCGGTAGCCTTCCTCGCGCAGCGCCCGGCAGGCCTGCGCGACGGAATAGTCGAACTCGCAGGCCTGGCCGATGATGATCGGGCCGGCGCCGATGATCAGGATGCTCTCGATGTCGGTGCGCTTCGGCATCAGTCGGCCACGACGCCGTCGCCTTCTGCGGCGGCGGTACGGTTGCGCGCCAGCAGTTGCAGCCGGCGCACCATCAGGAAGACGAAGTGCTCGAACAAGGGCCGCAGGTCGTGCGGGCCAGGGCTTGCCTCGGGGTGGCCCTGGAAACCGAATGCCGGCCGATCCGTGCACGCGATGCCCTGCAGCGAACCGTCGAACAGGGACCGGTGGGTTGTCGTCAGCCGCGGCGGCAGCGACGCCTCATCGACCGCAAAACCGTGATTCTGGCTCGTGATCACGACGTGACCTCCGGCGAGTTCCTGCACCGGATGATTGGCGCCGTGATGGCCGAACTTCATTTTCACGGTCCGCGCCCCGCAGGCGAGCCCGAGCAGCTGGTGACCCAGGCAGATGCCGAACAGCGGGATGTCGGTCTCGAGGAAGTTGCGGATCGCCTCGATCGCGTAGTCGCAGGGCTCGGGGTCACCGGGCCCGTTCGAGAGGAAGATGCCGTCCGGCCCGTGCGCGAGTGCATCCTCAGCCGAAGTCTCGGCCGGCACGACGGTGACGCGGCAGCCGTGATCCGAGAGCAGCCTGAGGATGTTGCGCTTGATGCCGAAGTCGTATGCGACGACGTGCAGCCGCGATCCCGGACGCATGACCCGGCCCGGTTCGCGGCCGAGGCTCCCGTCGTTCCACTGGTACGGCTCGCGCACCGAAACGACCTTGGCCAGATCCATGCCTTTCAGGCCCGGAAACTTGCGCGCGGCGCGAATGGCGATCGCGGTGTCGACGTCGGTGCCGGTCATGATGCAGCCGGACAGCGCCCCCTTCTCGCGCAGCAGGCGCGTGAGCTGTCGGGTGTCGATTCCGGCGATCGCCACGACGCCGCCTTCGGCGAGAAACCCGGCCAGCGACTGGCTTGCGCGCCAGCTCGAATGTTGCAGCGGCAGGTCGCGTATCACGAGGCCGGCGGCATGAATGTCCCCGGACTCCAGGTCTTCGGGTGTCGCGCCCGTGTTGCCGATGTGCGGGTAGGTGAATGTGACGATCTGGCGGCAGTACGACGGGTCCGTCAGGATCTCCTGATAGCCCGTCATCGCGGTATTGAAAACGACTTCACCGGCGGTGCTGCCCGGCGCACCGATCGAGACACCGCGAAACACCGTGCCGTCCTCGAGGGCGAGCACCGCAGGCGTGGCTGTCACCGGTCTTTTCTCCCCTGCCCGGCCCGGCCGCCCTGCCGAAGCAGGGTGCAGCATTCAAGCGGGCGGAGTCGTTCCGGACTCCACCCGCAAATTTCCGTCTCACTCAAAGGGGGCCGCAACCCGGGCTGGAATTCTACTAGACCGGCGCTGCCCGATCCACGACTGCCGCTGCTGCTCAGAGACCCAGTACGTCCGCCATGCCGTAAAGTCCCGGCTGCCGCCCGGCGAGCCAGCGCGCCGCCACCAGCGCGCCACGGGCGAAAGTCATGCGATCCGTGGCCCGATGCACGAGTTCCAGCGTTTCCCCGCTGCCCGCAAACAGCACATGGTGCTCGCCGACGATGTCGCCGGCGCGCACGCTGGAGAAACCGATCGTGCCCGGCGGCCGGGTGACCGCGCTGCCTGCTCGCCCATAGGAACCGACGGTGGCAAGCATGCTGTTGCGAGCGCCGGCCGCGATCTCGCCGAGGCGCAGCGCCGTGCCCGAAGGCGCATCGGCCTTGTGGCGGTGATGCGCCTCCAGGATCTCGATGTCGTAGTCGCCAGGCAGCGCGGCTGCGGCGCTCCCGACCAGGCCGAACAGGAGATTCACCGCCAGCGACATGTTCGGAGCCACCAGCACCGGCAACTTCTCGCTCGCGCGGCGGATCAGCGCATGCCGCTCGGCATCGAGCCCGGTAGTGCCGATGACGATGGGAATCCGCTTGGCGGCGGCGGCGGCGAGGTTGGCCTCAGTCGCCTCGGGCAACGTGAAATCGATGACGACAGCTGCATTGACGAGCGCTCGGTTGCGATCCGCCGTGACCTCAACGGCGACCGGGCCGGTCTGGGCGATTTCGCCCGCGTCGCGTCCAAGCGACGCGCTTTGCGGCGAGGCAAGCGCACCCGTCAGCGTGAGATCCTCGGACTCGCGGATCGCCCGCACCAGGCAATGCCCCATCCTCCCGCTCACGCCGAACACCGCCACGTTGATCATGTCAGCTCCCCATCCTGCCGAAGAACTGCCGGACACCCTCGAGCCAGGAGCGCTCGCGCGGGTTGTGCTTAAGCCCGCCGGTCTTTAGCGATGCTTCGAAATTGCGCAGCAATTCCTTCTGTTCGGCGGTCAGATCGACCGGCGTCTCGACGACGACTCGGCAGAAAAGGTCGCCGGTCGGCCCGCCGCGGACCGGCTTGACACCTTTCTCGCGCAGCCGGAAGACGCGGCCGGACTGCGTTCCGGCCGGTACTTTGATGATCGCCTGGCTATCCAGCGTCGGCACTTCAATGCTTCCGCCGAGCGCCGTCGTGACGAAACTGATCGGCACCTCGCAGGACAGGTGGGCGCCGTCCCGTTCGAAGATCGGGTGTTCGCGGACCACGATCTCGACGTAGAGATCACCGGTCGGGCCGCCGTTGCGGCCGGCTTCGCCTTCACCTGCCAGCCGGATGCGGTCGCCGCTGTCGACGCCGGCCGGTACCTTGACCGCCAGGCGCTTGGCGCTTCTGACGCGCCCGTGACCGCCGCACACACCGCAGGGGTCCTTGATGATCGTGCCGCGACCCTTGCAGCGCGGGCAGGGCTGCTGGACCGTGAAGAAGCCCTGGCTGATGCGCACCTGCCCGGCACCCGAGCAGGTCTCGCAGGTCACCGGCGCATGACCCTTGGCCGCGCCGCTGCCGCCGCATTCCTTGCATTCGGCGACGGTCTGGAAATCGATTTCGGTGTTCGTGCCGAACACCGCCTGCTCCAGGTCGAGCGTCAGCTCGTAGCGCAGATCTGCGCCGCGGAACACGGTGCTCCGGCCGCCGCGGCGCCCGCCACCGAAAATGTCGCCGAACACGTCCCCGAAGACGTCGCCGAAGGCCTCGGAGGGGCTGAAGCCCTGGCCGGCCCCGCGCGCGGCGTCGAGACCCGCGTGGCCGTACTGATCGTAGGCCCCGCGCTTGTGCGAGTCCGTGAGAATCTCGTAGGCCTCCTTGGCCTCCTTGAACCGCTCCTCGGCTTCCTTGTCGCCGGGATTGCGGTCAGGGTGATACTTCATCGCCAGGCGCCGGTATGCCTTGGTGACAGCTTCTTCCGTGGCGTTTCTCGGTACGCCGAGCACCTGGTAATAGTCACGCTTCGACATGGCGCTCCGCAGGCGCGAACGCCGGGTGACCCGATGTCACCCGGCGCCCTGCCAGATCCTCAATGCGGGCGTCGAAGCCTTCAGTGCGGCTTCGGCCCCTTGTCCTTGATTTCCTCGAACTCGGCGTCGAGGACGTCGTCCTTGCCCTTGCCCGGGCCGGCTTCCGCACCCGCGGACGGCGGGGCCTCAGCCTGGTAAGCGCGTTGCACGACCGGGGCGCTGGCCTTCGCGAGTGCCTCGGCCTTGCGCTCGATCGCGGCCTGGTCATCGCCTTTCAGTACGCCGCGCAGGTCGCTCAATGCGCCCTCGATCGCGACGCGCTCCTCGCCGGAAACTTTGTCGCCGAGGTCCTTCAGGGACTTCTCGGTGGCATGCAGCAGCGCGTCGGCGCGGTTGCGCACCTCGACCAGCTCGCGGAAGCGCTTGTCCTCCTCAGCGTGGGCCTCGGCGTCCTTGACCATCTGCTTGATCTCGTCTTCCGACAGCCCGCTCGACGCCTTGATGACGATCTTCTGCTCCTTGCCGGTCGCCTTGTCCTTTGCCGACACGTTCAGGATGCCATTCGCGTCGATGTCGAAGGTCACTTCGATCTGCGGCATGCCGCGCGGGGCCGGCGGGATGTCGCTGAGGTCGAACTTGCCGAGCGACTTGTTGTCCATCGCCCGGTCGCGCTCACCCTGCAGCACATGGATCGTCACGCCGGT
>CAYZDW010000111.1:0-8073 GCA_964477175.1 uncultured Steroidobacteraceae bacterium
TCGGTGCGGACCAGACTGCCCGGCTCGATGGAGTCTTTGATGAACGGCAGTACGCTCTCGGCGGAGGTATCCGGCACCCGGCGTAAGCGTATCCGCCCGAAGCCGGTTGGTTCTTTGACCTCAACCGCAATGACGACGATCAACCGTTGTGCATTGATTTGGTCTGCAAGCCGCTGTTTCTGTGCGGTATCCCGCGCCTTGTTGGCCGCCGATCGACCGATCACCGACTCATCGACCTCGACCACGCCGTTGAGACGCTCGCGGCCGGGTCGGATCATCGCCCGGCGCAGCCGGTGCAACATCGCCCAGGCCGTCTGATAGCTCCCAAGTCCCAGCACGCGCTGCAGCCCTAGCGCCGTGACACCCGGCTTCTGATTGGTGATGTACCACACCGCCGCCAACCAGCTGCGCAAAGGGCTACGCGTCTTGTCGAACACGGTGCCAGCGGTGACCGAACACTGATACCGACAATGCCGACAGATCCGGCGGCCCCGGCTGCCCCGAAAAGCCGCGCCGGGTTCGCCGCAGCGTGGACACACAAATCCATCGCGCCAGCGAATGCCCTCAAGATAGCGGCAGCAGGCGGCCTCATCAGGAAACCAGTCGAGAAATTGACCCCAGGTCCGTGGATAATCACGACCTGAAACAGGCATCTTGGCCGTATCCGCCACCACTACATATTGACGTAAGTGGAGCTAAGTGGATACCCCTTATGGATATACAGCCAAGCGGATTTCGGGTCAACTGGCCGGAGCTTAGGGCTGCCCCGCTCCGCGCTCGGGGTGTACGTGGAGTTTCGGGAAGCGATCCATGTCCCGCAGGCCCGGGAACCAGCGCATCCAGAGGCCCGCGATGGCGACACTTGCAACGCCGCCCACGACGACCGCCGGCTTGAGGCCCCACCAGGCCGCGGTCAGGCCGGACTCGAATTCGCCCAATTCGTTGGATGCGCCGATGAACACCGCGTTGACCGCGCTGACCCGCCCGCGGATCGCATCCGGCGTCTCGAGTTGCACCAGCATGTGCCGGATGTAGACGCTGACCATATCCGCGCCGCCCAGCACAGTGAGCGCGATCAGCGAGACGACGAAACTCTCCGAGACACCGAACACAACGGTCGCGACGCCGAAGAGCGCGACACCCGCAAACATCAGCGGCCCGACGCGCCGCGTGAATGGCCGCCACGCGAAAGCGATCGCGATCAGCGCGGCGCCGACGCCCGGCGCGGCGCGGAGCCACCCGAGGCCATCCGGCCCTATCCGCAATACATCGCTCGCGTAGGCGGGCAGCAGCGCCGTCGCGCCGCCGAACAGCACGGCGAAGAGATCGAGCGACACCGCACCCAGAATCACTTTCCGCTGCCAGACGAAACGCAGGCCCTCGAGCAGCGTGTGCCAACTGTCCGGTTCGGACTGCGGCGCCGGTGGCGACGCTCGCACGCCGATCATCAGGATCACCGCGGCCGTGAGCAATACCGCCACGCTGCCGTACACGACCTCCGGGCCCAGCAGGTAAACGAGGCCGCCGATCGCGGGACCCACGATGATCGATACCTGCCAGGTGCTCGAGTTGACCGCGACCGCGCGGCTGAAGAGTGCGGGCGGCACGAGATTCGGCAGGAGCGCCTGGCCGGCCGGCATCGAGAAAGCGCGCGCGATACCAAACAGCACCATGACCGCGAACACGGGCCAGACCACAGTGAGCCCCGAGAGTGTGAACGCGAGCAGGAGCGCGGCGCACAGCAATTCCAGCGCGTAGCAGGCG
This sequence comes from uncultured Steroidobacteraceae bacterium, assembly GCA_964477175.1. Taxonomy (GTDB): domain Bacteria; phylum Pseudomonadota; class Gammaproteobacteria; order Steroidobacterales; family Steroidobacteraceae; genus SCUD01. The sequence goes on from CAYZDW010000111.1 coordinate 1,765, forward strand.
GAGAGGATCCTCGCGCGATTGCGCCGGTCCGCGACCTGCCCCGCCGGCAGCACGAGCAGCACGAAGGGCAGGAACTGCGACAGGCCGATCAGGCCGAGATCGAGCGGATCGCGCGTGATCTCGTAGATCTGCCAGCCGATCGCGACGGTTTGCATCTGCACGGCGATCGAGACCGCGAGCCGCGCCGCAAGGAAACGCGCGAACCCCGGGTGAGCCAGCAATCGGCCCAGGCGTTGCCCATCGCTGCCCGATGACGGCATGCAGCGATCAGCGATCGATCAACAGGCGCAACATGCGCCTGAGCGGCTCTGCCGCGCCCCACAAGAGCTGGTCGCCGACTGTGAATGCAGTGAGGTACTCCTCGCCCATCGTGAGATGCCGGATGCGCCCGACGGCGATCTCGAGCGTGCCTGTGACCGCGGCCGGTGTCAGGCGCGCGAGCGACGCTTCGCGTTCGTTCGGCACGATGCGGATCCAGGGATGCGCGGCCGCGAGGAGATCCTCGACTTCGCGCAGCGAGAGCGCATGACGGAGTTTGATGGTCACGGCCTGGCTGTGGCAGCGCATCGCGCCGATGCGCACGCAGAGGCCGTCGATCGGCACCGGCGCCCCCGACCGGCCCAGAATTTTGTTGCCTTCGGCACCCGCCTTGAATTCCTCGCGGCTGTAGCCATTGCCCAGGTCGCGATCGACCCAGGGCAGCAGGCTGCCGGCGAGCGGATGGCCGAGATGATCCACCGGCATGGTGCCATCCTGCAGCGCGGCCGTGGCACGACGATCGATGTCGAGAATCGCGCTCGCCGGGTCTTTCAGGAGACTCTCGGCTGCGCCGTGCAGGCGGCCCATCTGGACCAGCAGCTCGCGCATCTGCTGCGCGCCCGCACCCGAGGCGGCCTGGTAAGTCATCGTCGTCATCCACTCGACGAGACCGGCGCGAAACAGGCTGCCGAATGCCATCAGCATCAGGCTCACGGTGCAGTTGCCGCCGATCCAGTCGCGCCGGCCCGCCGCAAGACCTGCATCGATCACCGGGCGGTTGACTGGATCGAGGATGATCACCGCATCGTCATTCATGCGCAGCGCGGAAGCGGCGTCGATCCAGTGTCCGCTCCAGCCGGCGGCGCGGAGCTTCGGATGAATCGCCTCGGTGTAATCGCTGCCCTGGCAGGAGATCAGGATTTCGCAGGCGCTGAGCGCGGCGAGATCCTGCGCATTCGCGAGCGGCGCGATCGCGCGTCCGATGTCCGGACCCGCGGCGCCTGCCTGCGATGTCGAAAAGAACCGCGGATCGATCAGCGCGAAATCGCCCTCGGCGCGCATGCGCTCGACGAGCACGGAACCCACCATTCCGCGCCATCCAATCAGGCCGACCCGACTCATCGCCACCGCGCGCTCGCTTGTTGCACTGCAAAGTGCGCACTATAACGTGCCGGCCGAGAGAGAAAGCAATCCAAGGCAACGGATGCCTATGTCGCGATGATCCCGGCGGCAGAGCGCGCTAAGTCCGACGCCTACTTCGAGGGCGGCTATTGGATCGAGGCCTGGGGCGCGCTCATCACCGTGCTGATCGCCTGGCTGCTGCTCGGCACGCATATCTCGGCGCGGCTACGCGATTTCGCGGAGCGTCGCTCGCGCTTCCGGTTCCTGCAGGTGTTCATTTACGCCGCGGGATTATTTCTCGCACTTTCGTTGCTCACACTGCCATGGACGCTCTACACGGGTTTCTACCGCGAACATCAGTACGGCATGTCGAACCAGGAACTCGGCGCTTTCCTCGGCGAATGGCGCATCACGCTCGCGCTCTTCCTGGTCATCGGTTCATCTGCGATCGCCGGGCTCTACGCGATCGTGCGCCGCGTGCGCGATCGTTGGGTGCTCTGGGCAACGGGCGCGACCGCGGTCATCATGCTGTTCGTCATCCTCGTCGAACCGGTGTTCGTCGCGCCGCTGTTCAATGACTATCACAGCCTGCCAGAGGGCGAGGTACGTCAGTCGATCCTGACATTCGCGCGGCGATGGCCCATGAGATGGGTCAATACGTTCTGAATCACGCGCTGTCGCTTACGCTCGCATTCACGCTGGTGCTGGGCTTCGGCTATTGGGTTGTGAGTCGCCTGTTCGGCATCTTCCAACGCCGCCACGGCGAGCGCTGGCGCGTACGCGATCTTGCCGATCCGGCCGGGCTGCCGCTTGCGCTCGCGATCTTCTCGGTCGTCATGCTGCTGCTGACTCCGCTGACCAACTCGATCGTGCGCACTGCGGAGCGCCAGGCCGACGCCTTCGGCCTCGGCGCCGCGAAAGAGCCACATGGCTTCGCGAGCGTTGCAATGCGCCTCGCCAGCTATCCCAAGATCGAGCCGTCGCCGCTCGGGGAGATCGTGGTCTTCGATCACCGGACCGGGCGCGCACGCGACGAGCGCGCCATGCACTGGCTCGCGGAGCATCCGCGGCGGCACCGTGACCGCTCGGGCCCGATAGCGCGCCCAGGGCTACAAATCGGCGCGACGCGCCGTTTTCTGCACTTGCCGGTGATCCGGTCCCAGCCCAGCGTGGACTTCATGAGTCCCGCCCGTCGACATCTTTGATATGGCTACCCATATTTGTTAATATGGCTGCCCCTATGAAAACCACGATCGAGATCGCCGACTCGCTTTTCCGGCGGGTCAAGGCCGCGGCCCGGCACCAGGGCGTTTCCATGCGGGAGCTGGTCGAGCGCGGACTTGCGCTCGCGCTCGAAGAGCGTGAGCGGCGCACGGTCTTTCGGGTGCGCGACGCTTCGTTCCGGGGCCGGGGCCTGACCGCTGAGGCGGCCGCGCTGTCCTGGGACGAACTTCGGGCGCGAAGCTACGGTGGGCGCGGCGGCGCGTGATTGCCGTCGACACCAATCTGCTCGTGTACGCCCACCGTCAGGACGCTGCGGAGCATGCGGCCGCAATTAACGTCATTCGCGAGCTCGCCGAGGGACGCGAGCGCTGGGCCCTGCCCTGGCCCTGCATCCATGAGTTCCTCGCGATCGTGACGCATCCGCGGATCTTCACGCCGCCGACGCCGCTGCAGAAGGCTCTCGACCAGGTTGCTGCGTGGCTCGAATCGCCGGTTGTCACCACACTGGCGGAGTCGCACGGTTATTGGGATCGCCTACGCGGACAGGTGGCCGCGGCAACGGTGACCGGCGCCCGCGTGCACGATGCGCGCATCGCGGCCTTGTGCCTGCATCACGGCGTGCGCGAGCTGTGGTCAGCCGATCGGGATTTCAGCCGTTTTCCGGAACTCGCTGTGCGCAATCCTCTGGTCCCACGCTAGCGGCTGGGAACCAGTCCCATCTGCACGAGCGCGAGCAGGCGCTCGTCGCCGATCACCGCCTTGGCCGCCTCGATATCCGGCGCGAAATACCGGTCGTGATCGTAGAAAGCGACACTCTTTCGCAGCAGCGCATGCGCGGCTTCGAGCGCAACGCTCGTCTTCATGGGACGACGGAAATCGATGCCCTGCGCGGCGGCCAGCAGCTCGATCGCGAGGATGCCGCGCGTGTTTTCCGCCATCGGATGAAGCCGCCGGGCGGCGAATGTCGCCATGCTGACATGGTCTTCCTGATTGGCGGAGGTCGGCAGGCTGTCCACCGAAGCCGGGTGCGACAGGGACTTGTTCTCCGAGGCGAGCGCGGCGGCCGTGACCTGCGCGATCATGAACCCGGAATTGAGCCCGCCCTGTTGCACGAGGAAGGGCGGCAGCTGGCTCAGGCTGTCGTCGATCAGCATCGCGATGCGCCGCTCGGCAAGCGCACCGATCTCGGCGATGGCGAGTGCCAAGTTGTCCGCCGCGAACGCCACGGGTTCCGCGTGGAAGTTACAGCCTGAGAGCACCTCACCCTCCGCTCCGAACACCAGCGGATTGTCCGAGACGCCGTTCGCCTCGATGCCGAGCACGCGCGCCGCGTCCGTGATCTGCTGCAGGCAGGCGCCCGCAACCTGCGGCTGGCAGCGCAGCGAATAGGGATCCTGCACGCGGTCGCAGTTCTCATGTGAATGGCCGATTTCGCTTTCGCCCAGCACGCCGCGGAAGGCCGCGGCGACCGCAATTTGCGCGGGTTGGCCGCGCGCCTCTTGGATGCGCGCATCGAAGGGCGCACGGCTGCCGAGCGCCGCGTCCACCGACATCGCGCCGCTCACGATGGAGCCGACCAGCAGGTCTTCGGCCGCGAACAGGGCCTCGAGCGCGAGCGCCGTCGAGACCTGCGTGCCATTCAAAAGCGCCAGGCCCTCCTTCGGGCCCAGCACCAGCGGCTCGATACCCGCATCCTTCAATGCCTTCGCGCTGTCCACTTCCTGCCCACCCGCGCGCACGCGGCCCTCGCCGATCAGCGCGAGCGAAACATGCGCGAGCGGCGCGAGATCGCCCGATGCGCCGACCGAGCCCTGACCCGGCACCAGCGAGTGAATTCCTGCATTGACTAACTGAAGCAGGCGCTCAATGAGGGCCGGGCGCACGCCCGAGTAGCCACGCGCGAGACTCGCGGCCTTGAGCACCAACACGAGACGCACCGTGCTATCGGCGAGCGCCGCGCCGACACCGGCCGCATGCGAGCGCACGATGTTGAGCTGCAGCTTCGCGAGCTCGTCGGCCGAGATGCGCGTCTTCGCAAGCTTGCCGAAACCAGTGTTGATGCCGTAGAGCGCCTCGCCGGCCGCCAGGCGCCTGGCAACCGCGGCGAGCGACTGTTCCACACCTTTGCGCCAGCCATCGGCGAGCGCGATCGGATCATTGCCGCGCGCCAGGCGGCGCAGCTCAGCGAGCGTCATCGAGCCCGGCTTGAGTGTGAGTGTTGCCATGTCAGTCGACGGACGGCAAATCGAGGCCCTGCTCGCGCGCGCAGGTGATCGCGCGCTCGTAGCCTGCGTCGGCGTGGCGCATGACGCCGCTGCCGGGGTCGTTCCGCAGCACGCGCGCGATGCGCGCGGCCGCGGCCGGCGTGCCGTCGCAGACGATCACGAGCCCCGCATGCTGCGAGAAGCCCATGCCGACGCCGCCGCCGTGATGGATGGACACCCAGGTTGCGCCGCTCGCGGTATTCAGGAGCGCATTCAGGAATGCCCAGTCGGAAACGGCGTCGGAGCCGTCCAGCATGGCCTCAGTCTCGCGGTTCGGGCTCGCAACCGAACCCGAGTCCAGGTGATCGCGGCCGATCACCACGGGGGCGCGCAGCTCGCCCTTTGCGACCATTTCGTTGAAGGCGAGGCCGAGTCGCGCGCGATCCTTCAGCCCGACCCAGCAGATGCGCGCCGGCAGGCCCCGGAAGTGGATCCGCTCGCGCGCCATGGAAAGCCACCGGTGCAGGTGCGCGTCGTCCGGGATCAGCTCCTTGACCTTCGCGTCGGTGCGGAAAATGTCCTCGGGATCGCCCGAGAGCGCGACCCAGCGAAACGGCCCGATGCCCTCGCAAAATAGCGGCCGGATGTAAGCCGGCACGAAGCCCGGGAAATCGAAGGCATTGGTGAGGCCTTCCTCGCGCGCGACCTGGCGGATGTTGTTGCCGTAGTCGAAAACGACGGCGCCGCGGGATTTCAGGTCCAGCATCGCCGCAACGTGAATCTTCATCGAGGCACGCGCTTCGCGTTCGATGCGCGCCGGATCCGCCTGGCGCGCATCGGCGGCCTGCGCGAGCGTCCAACCGCGCGGCAGGTAGCCGTTGCGCGGATCGTGGGCCGAAGTCTGGTCCGTCACGACATCCGGTACGACGTTGTGCTCGACAATTGCGGGGACGATCTCCGCCGCATTGCCTAGGAGGCCGACCGACAGCGCTTTCCTGGCACGGCAGGCGCCGTCGATCATCGCGAGCGCCTCGGCCAGCGTCGCCGCCTTGCGGTCGATATAACCGGTGCGCAGCCGGAAATCGATGCGCGATTCGTCGCATTCGATCGCGAGCATCGAGAAACCCGCCATGGTCGCAGCCAGCGGTTGCGCGCCGCCCATGCCGCCGAGTCCTGCCGTCAGAATCCAGCAGCCGCGCGCGTCGCCGCCGAAATGCTCGCGCGCGCAGGCGCCAAAGGTTTCGTAGGTGCCCTGCACGATGCCCTGCGAGCCGATGTAGATCCACGAGCCCGCGGTCATCTGCCCGAACATTATCAGGCCCTTGCGATCGAGTTCATGGTAGTGCTCCCAGGTCTGACTATGTGGCACGAGGTTTGAGTTTGCGATCAGCACGCGCGGCGCGTCCACGTGCGTCTTGAACACGCCGACCGGCTTGCCGGATTGCACGATGAGGGATTCGTCGTCCTTCAGGCGCTTCAGCACGCCGAGAATGCGGTCGAA
>CAYZDW010000112.1:0-3280 GCA_964477175.1 uncultured Steroidobacteraceae bacterium
TTCCAGCTCGCGCCGCACGCGGCCGGCGTCCGCCCCCGGGTCGAGATGGACGCCGACCCCGGAGAGGCTATCGTCGCGCCAATGATTCCGGTAGGTGTCGAGCCGCATCATGACGGCGCCGCGATCACTGCTGTAGTCACGAAATACGCCCGCGATCGAAAACCCCATCGGACCCGTTGCCGTCGGCAATTCGAGCACGTCGCCGACACTGACACCGTTCTTGCGTGCGAAAGGCTCCGAGACGACAATGGCGCCGGCCGACGCAAATGCACCCCAGGCCGCGTCCGGATCGCCCTCGATGATCGCGAGTCCCCATCCCCGTGGCCCGGGTTCGGTCGCGCGCAGCAACACCTCGCCGGCGCTGGCCGGCAGGCGCAACCAGCGCGACAGGCTCAGGCCCTCCACGCCCGGCAGCGAGGCGATGAACCCGATCCCGGCGGGTGATAAGGCCTCGCTCGACTCCGCCGGAACGCCGGGTTCGAGCCGCAGATAGAAGTCCGACTGCAGCGTGTCGTCGAGCCACGCTTCGACGCTGCTCCGGAAGCTGCCGATCATCACGCCGACGCCGATCACGGTCGCGACCGCGACGGACAGCGCGACGACCGCGACGCCGGTCCGGCTCAGCGATGCCCCGGCGCCGCGGGCGGCAAGACGCCCGGGCAGGTGTCCGAACCAGGCTGCGGGTCGTTCGAGTGCACGCATCAGCACCATCGTTACCGCAGGTGTAAAAAATGCGGCTGCGGCGATGACGCAGAACAACCCCGCAAAGGCGATGACGAGGCTGCGCGTCCCGAGCGCCAGCAGACCGATGGCGAGCGCCGCACAGGCCAGGCCGAGCAACGCCAGCCAGGGCATCCGTCGTCGTGTCCGGTCTTCCAGTTCAGCGCGGCTCATCACGGCGCGGGGCGGCATGCGCGCAGCCTCCAGCGCCGGAGCCAGTGCCGCGAGCACGGTAGCGCCCAGGCCCAGCACCGCGCCCTTCGCATGAATCCAGAAATCGGTCGGCACCGCCGTTACGTGCCGGGTGAAATAGAAATCCTCGATGGTCTGCAGCACGAGCGTGACGAGCCCGCCGCCGAGCCAGTGGCCGAGCAGCAGGCCGGCAGCCGTGCCGGCTGCGCCGAGCAGCAGTGCCTCGCCCAGCGTCACGGCGAACAGTTGCCGCTGCGTGACGCCGAGGGCGCGCTCGATTCCCATCAAGCGCCGGCGCTGCACGACGAGAAACGACAACGTCGCGTAGATCAGGAACATGCCGACCACCAGCGCCAGCAGGCTCAACGCCGTCAGGTTGACGCGAAACGCCCGCGTCATTTCGACGAGCGCCTCGTTCTGCGCCGCGGCTTCGACGAGCGTCGCGCCGGCGAGGTCCGACTGCGCCAGGCGTTCGGCCTCGTCTGCGCCGAGGATCAGGTCGATGCGCGAGATGAGACCCGGGAGTCCCAGAAGCTCCTGGGCCGTCGCGATGTCGGCGAAGACCATCGTTTCGGCGATTTCCTGACGGGCGGCATCGAAATCCACGATGCCGACGATTTCAACGGAACTTTCACGACCAGCCGCGACCACTCGGATCCGGTCCCCGGGCCGCGCCTGCAGCCGCTCGGCGAGTAACCGGGGCAGCACGACCGTAGCAGGCACGGTTATGAGTCGCGTCAGGTCCACCGAGTCGCCGCCGCCGATGGCCACGGAGTCGCGAAAGGGTGCCTCGGACAGCGGGTCCAGGCCGAGAAGCGTGAACGGCCGCTCGGGAATGTCCGGCAGCCTGATCCGTGACTCGATCACCGGCGCGGCGCGGTGAATCCCTAACTCCGTGCGCAACTTCGGATAGAGCGACTCAGGCAGGGTTCCGCGGACTCCGACGAGCTGGTGAGTGCTGCGTCCGCTCACCAGTTCGATCGACATCTCGAACGCGCGTCGGGCACTGTCGTTCGCAAGATCCACGCCGACGACCACCGCGACGCCGAGTGCGATGCCAGCGACCGCGAGGCCGAGCTGCCCGGGGTGACGCAGCAGGAAGCGACGGCTCGCGCGCGCCAGCAGCCTGCTCAAGGCCGGTCCTCGTGAAGCCGCGCGCTCCGGATTGTCAGCACGCGATCCGCCAGCCCGATCACTTCGCGGCTGTGTGTCGCCATGATCAGGGTCTTGCCTGCCTTCCGGCACAGGCGATCGAGCAGCCGGATCACATCGGTCGCTGTCTCGAGATCGAGATTCCCGGTCGGCTCGTCGGCCAGCACGATGTCCGGCTCGTGTACCAGCGCGCGCGCGATCGCGACCCGCTGCTGCTCGCCGCCCGAAAGATCTTCGGGAAAGCGTGTTTCGTAACCGCCGAGTGAGACGTCCGTGAGCAGTCGTCCAACCCGGGATGTCGCTACGGCGCCGCGGATGCCGTTGAGCTCCAGCGGCAGCAGCAGGTTTTCGGCAACCGTCAGGGTCGGAATCAGGTTGAAGAACTGGAAGATGAAGCCGATCCGGCGCCGGCGGAGCAGGGCCCGTCCGGTTTCATCGAGCGCCGTCAGCGCGACACCGTCGATGTAAACCTCGCCCGCACTCGGAACGTCGATGCTGCCGATCAGGTTCAGCAGCGTCGATTTGCCCGAGCCGCTGCGGCCAACCAGCACCACGAACTCGCCGTGCCGGATGGTGGCGTCGATGTTCTCGAGCACCATAGGCCCGCGCCCACCCGGATGATAGGTCTTGGAAACCTCCTCCAGGCGAACCTGCGGATCAGCCATGCCGACAGTCTAAGGCAGGTGGCTGAGAGTCGGTGCGCGGCAGTCGTCAGGCTGTATCGCAGCGATCGCAGGTGACCGCTCGATCCCATTCCGAACTTGGAAGTGAAGACCTCTGCGCCGATGGTAGTGTGGCCGCAGGCCATGTGAGAGTAGGTTACTGCCAGGATCCAAATCAAAGCCCCCGACGGAAACGTCGGGGGCTTTTTCTTTGATTACTGTTGTCGTTCAAAGCGTTACCAATGATCGCCTGCTCGACGACCGGACAGCAGTGTCAAAAAGCATTTGCCTGTGCCATCAGGAGCGCATATACGACGAACTCCTGGCTTTCCTGAGCTGCTGCCTTCGGAAGGAGGGAGCGATCATGTTCAACAGGCTGGCACAAGTACTGATCACCGCGTGGGTGTTGTCACCCGCATCGGTGACCGCGAGCTCATCGAATGAAGGTGTCCGCTCGGGGCTGCTTGCCGAGCTACAGGATCGCGATTGGCAGGTTCGGCGCGAAGCGGCGCGCCAGCTCGGAGAGACTGCGCGGCGAGACGGCGAGGTCGTCT
>CAYZDW010000113.1:0-3738 GCA_964477175.1 uncultured Steroidobacteraceae bacterium
AGGACAAGGAAGGCCAGGACCGCTATTCGACCGAGATCGTCGTTAACGAAATGCAGATGCTGGGCGGTCGCGGTTCGGCGGCCGGCGGCTCCGGGAGCGGCCAGGAGCGCGCGGCGGAGCGCAGCGAAGAGCGCAGCCCGCGCGCCGAACCGGCCGCCGCAGCGGAATCCTTCGACGACGACATCCCGTTCTAGGAACCTCCGGGATTCCCTAACGCGGAGCCACGTAACCGCCGCGCAGTCCGCGTGGCGACAGCACGATCTGCCAGAGCTGCGAGCGGCGCGCCCTGAAACTGGCCATCGAGGTCGACAGGTAATAGCGCCACATGCGGCGGAAGCGTTCGTCGTAGCGCTCGCCGAGTGCCGGCCAGGCGCGCTCCACGTTGTCCCGCCACGCGGTGAGCGTCCGGTCGTAGTCGGTACCGAAGTTGTGCCAGTCCTCGATGACAAACAGATCTTCGAGCGCCGCCGTGATCTGCGCGGCGGACGGCAGCATCGAGTTCGGGAAGATGTACTTGCCGATCCAGGAATCCATGGTGTGGACCGACTCATCGCTGCCGATCGTATGCAGCAGGAACAGGCCGTCGTCCCTCAAGCAATCCCGGACCAGCTCGAAGTATCGCCGGTAGTTGGCGACGCCCACGTGCTCGAACATGCCGATGGAGAACACGCGATCGAAACGGCCGGTGAGCTGCCGGTAATCCTGGAGGCGGATCTCGAGCGGCAGCCCGCGGCATAGTTCGCGCGCGAACTCGGCCTGCTGCCCGGAAACGGTTACGCCGACACCGCTGACCCCGTAACGCTCGGCCGCGAACCTGAGCGCCTCGCCCCAGCCGCAGCCGATGTCGAGCACCCGCATGCCGGGGCCGAGCCCGAGCTTGCGGCAGACGAGGTCGAGCTTGTGCTCCTGGGCCTCGTCCAGGTCCCGGGCCTGCCGCCAGTAACCGCAGCTGTAGACGAGCCGGCTCCCGAGCATCGCGCGGTACAGGTCGTTGCCGAGGTCGTAATGACGCCTGCCGATCTCGAAGGGTCGGCGCTTTGACAGGTTGAAGAGGCGGGCACGAGCGGCGAACCAGTAGTCGTCCAGCGTTCGCACCCGTCGGTCGAGGCGCGCTTCGAGGAGCCGGAACAGCATCGAATCCAGCTCGGCGCTGTCCCAGCCGCCTTCCATGTAGCTTTCGCCCAGGCCCAGCGAACCATGGGCCAGCACGCGGTGATGAACCGACTGGTCGTGAACGCGGATGTCCCAGGCGCGGCCGCCGTCAAGCCGAACGTCGGCGACGTCGAGTAAGCGCTGCAATCGGTCTCGTGAGGTGTGGCTGGCCACTCTCCGTCCCCCGGCCTCGGCCCATCGGACGGCCGTCATGCTATTCCAAAAAACCGTGCGCTGCGGCAGCCGGCGTCCCGCGCTGGCGGGCCTGATTTGTGACCGGCTTGGCTTCCGGGCCGGCCAGATTAAGTCACCATCAGCGCAGTTACGCGGGAAGTCTGCCCGGACATCCAGGCACCCCGGCGATCGGGAGCGGTATCGATGGAGCTGGAACCAGACCAGCAGCCCGGCATTGGCCTGCGCGGGACCTTGGCGTCGTGGTTTGACAATCCGGCGTCGTGGTTCGTATTGCTTTGCGCGAGCCTCGCCGGCCTTGTGTTGCTGGCGCAGCATTTCGGAAACCCCGGTGAGCCATCGGGCCTGCTCACCTGGGTCGTCGGCGTTTCGGCGGCGCTCGTGTTCGCGCGCCAGGCAATCGTGACGAGCCAGGCCAGAGCGGCGCACGCCGGTCTCGCGAGTCGTGCGGCGGAAGCGCGCTTCGCGACGCTGATCCGCCATTCCGCGGATGCCATCGCGATCGTGGGCCCGGACGGCGCGATGAGCCACCTGACGCCATCCGCCGAACAGATCTTCGGCCAGCAGGCCTGTGCGCTGAGCGGCCGTCCGATCATGGATCTGGTCGCCGTGGAGGACCGCGCGCGGATCTCCGAGTTCATCGCCCGCGACCTGGCGCAGCCGGGCGCATCGGCGACCGTCGAAGTGCGGATCCCGCGCGCCAGCGACACGCAATGTGTCGTCGAAATCCAGGGGACCAACCTGGAGTCGGAGCCGACCATCGGGAGTCGCCTGCTCAAACTGCGCGACACGACCGACCGCAAGGACATCGAAGGACAATTGCGGCGCCTTGCGTTCCATGACCCGCTGACGCTCTTGGCCAACCGCGCGCTGTTCCGCGACCGCGTGGAGCATGCACTGGCCGTCAGCAAGCGCAGCGACCGCGGCGTGGCGATGCTGTTCATCGACCTCGACAACTTCAAGACGATCAATGACAGCTTTGGCCACGGCCAGGGCGACCGCGTGCTCAGCACGAGCGCCCAGCGACTGATCCAGTGCACGCGCAACGGCGATACCGTCGCGCGCCTCGGCGGCGACGAGTTCGCGGTCCTGCTCGAGAACCTGGGGAGCCAGGCGCCGGTCGTCGAGATTGCCGGGCGTATCGTCGCGGCGCTGCAGGAACCGTTCCCGTTCCTGGGCAGCGACCTGCGCGTGACCGCGAGCATCGGTGTTGCATTTGCGACGGCGGAAGACGGAATGGAAGAGCTGTTGCGCAATGCCGACGTCGCAATGTATTCGGCGAAGGCGCAAGGCAAGGGCCGTTACGCGATATTCGCATCCGAAATGCAGCACGCCGCGAAACGGCGCCTCGAAGTCGAGTCGGAGATCGCGCAGGCGCTGATCAGCAACCAGTTCCAGATTCACTACCAGCCGATCGTCGAATTGCGCTCCGGTTACCTGTTGGGCGTCGAAGCGCTGGTGCGCTGGCGGCACCCGAAGCGTGGCCTGGTGGCGCCGGGCGAGTTTCTTGGCATCGCCGAGGATTCCGGGCAGATGATCGCGCTGGGTCGGTGGGTGCTGCATCAGGCCTGCGCGGAGGTCCAGGTCTGGCAGGCGCGGTTGCCGGAGGGGCGGCAGATTCGCCTCGCGGTCAATTTGTCCGCCGGCCAGCTCGAGGGACCCGACTTCGTTGCCGATGTGACACGCGCATTGCAGGAGTCGCAACTCGACCCCGGTTGCCTCGTCATCGAAGTGACCGAGGACGTCCTGATGCACAACACCGAGGGCATGCTGGCCAGGCTGACCCAGCTCAAGGAACTCGGCGTGCGCATCGCCATCGACGACTTCGGCACCGGCTACTCGTCGCTGTCCTACCTGCACCGATTCCCGATCGACATCGTGAAGATCGACCGCTCCTTCGTCGAACGGCTCGGCGGCCTCGAAGACGGCGCACTGCTCACCCGCGCGATCATCACGCTGGGCGAAACGCTGGGCCTCGAGGTCATTGCGGAGGGCATCGAGCTCGAGCACCAGCAGCGCGAACTGATCGAGCTGGGCTGCGTCGCGGGCCAGGGCTACTACTACTCGAAGCCCGGGCTGCTGCACGAGCTCGAGTCCTCGGTGCACATGAAGCGCCGCCGCACCATGGCCGATACGCTGCCACAGGGCGCCCGTTTCACGGCCACCGGGCGTTTCCTCATCGGCAATCTGAAGCGGCCGGATCCCGTGCCCGCGGCGACCGGTACCTTCGGGTCCATCCCGTCCCAATAAATCGATTATAAACAAAGCCTTGCAATGAAACCCAGGCGCTTTGCGGCGCCTGATGGCGCTACATCGGCAGCCGCAAACCGTTACCCTAGGCGCCCTTGAGCGGCCGGCTATACATATCGACTTTCGGTTGCCAGATGAACGAAT
>CAYZDW010000114.1:0-5806 GCA_964477175.1 uncultured Steroidobacteraceae bacterium
TTCGGCAGCGCGCGGCGGATCAGACCGCAATACAAATAGTTGATCGGCATCTTGTCGATGAACCGTGGAGCCTCGCCGGCGACCGGACGACAGCGCGCCAGGTAGTCTCGGCCGAGTACCGCGAAGTCGAACCGCGCCGAGAGCGCGATGATGTGCTGCAGCGGCGGATCGTCGAGGCCGCTATTGGCGCGCGCGGCAACGGCGATCGCATGGGTGAGGTGACGCAATTCGCCTGCCGCGTGGACCTGCGAATGGCTCGACAGGATGCGCTCGACGAGCGTCGATCCGGCGCGCGGCAGGCCGACGATGAAGATCGGCGCATCGGTCGCCGCCCCGGCGGTCAGCTGCGAGGGGCCGGCGGGATAGGCCTCGATCAGCCAGTCCACGGTGTTGAGGTCGGCGGTAGGGTCGTACTTCAGATGCTGGCGCCGGAGCCGCGCGCCGCGCTCGAGCTGCGTCCACGACTCGGCGTGCCGCCCGAGGTCCGCGTACTCCTTCGCGAGCGCGTAGCGCAGCTGCACTTCGCCGTTCGCATCGGCGCCGCCACGTTCGAGCAGCTGCTCGAGGAGGCCCACGTGGTTGCGATCCGGCGTCTGCGTGCGCAGGTTGGAGCGATTCGTGTAACTCTCGTAGAGCTTCGGGTCCAGCTCGAGGACACGGTCGTAGTCGGCTTCCGCTTCCTCGAGCCGGCCGACGAACCTGCGCACAACGGCGCGGCCGAACAGCAGCCGTGGGTCGTCGGGCGCCTGGCAACAGGCGCGCTCGTAGACGGCCAGCGCACGAAAGTGCTCGTCAGCCGCGTTGTAGAACATGCCGATCGCATCGAGGGCGCGCGGGTTGCCGTCGGATGCGCGCTCGGCATCCGCGGCAGCGCGCAGCGCTTCCGGCCGGCGCCGTAGTCCATCGAGGCACTGCGCCCGGCGCAGAAGTACCGACGGGTCGTTCGGGGCGACAGCGACAGCGCGTTCGGCGAGTTGCAACGCCCGTTCATGCTCATCCAGATGTTGGGCGATCACGCTCGCCAGCAGCCAGCCCGGGGCGAATGCGCGGTCGGCGGCGTTCAGCTCTCGGCAGCGTGCGCCAGCTTCGCGCCAGTTACGCGCCTGCATCTGGCGTACAACTTCACGATAGAGCGCATCGCGGTCGACGGTCATCCGATGAAGACTAGCGTGGCACGTGGGGTGCGTCCATCAGCCGCCGAGCCTGCCGTACTCGGTCATGCCCACCGGATCGCGGCGAGGTGGGCGGCGAAGGCGGGCGTCGCCATCAGGGCGCGGCAGCGCGCGAAGCGGTTGACGGCATAGGCCCAGAAGTCGTCGGCGGGATTCTTGTTGGCGTGCTGGATCAGCCCCCAGAGCGTCCACAGCAGGTCGCACATCGCCTTGTAGATGACCATGCGGCCGAGATCGACGGGGCGCGCCGGCCCGTCGAAATAGGCCTCAAGCATCGCGCGGTCGTGCTCGGGGCCGAACCCGGCCTCGACCGAAAAATCGCCGAGGTCCCACATCGGATCGTTCATGCCCGAGTACTCCCAGTCGACGAGCCACATACGCCGGCCGTCGTCGAGCACGTTCTCGCACAAGGGATCGCAGTGGCACGGCGCGAGCGGCAGCGGGCGCGCCGCCAGCACCTCGCGCACGACTCGCGCCTCAGCCACGGTCTCGTGATAGCCCTCGGGCAAGCTCGCCCCGAGCGTGTCGAGATGAGCGAGGTAGCCGTCGATCATCGCGAACAGCTCGAAGCGGAACGCGAACGTCTGGCCACATAGATGTAGCCGGCGGAACGCGCGGGCGACGCGCGCCGGCGCGCCTGGCGTCGCACGCAAGGCTTCGGGCGTCATGGTGACGCAGTCGCCGAGGAACCGCGTGACCAGGATGCCGTCGTCCCCGAAGTGAAGCACCTCGGGGCTGACGCCGGCGGCGGCCGCGGCGCGCGCGTTGACGACCTCGACGCTGCGATCAATGTAGGCATCGGTGCCCTTGCCGGGGACGCGCAGGCAGTACGCCTCGGCACCGGCCTGGACGCGGAACACCTGGTTGGTCAGCCCGCCCAGGCGCTCGATGTCGAGCGTGGCCGCGTCGAGGCGGCTCAGGAGGGGCACGCGCGCGATGGCCGCCCGCGCGATCGCGCGGTCGGCCGCGCTCGTCACGCCTTTGCCCGCCGGGTGCCGACCAGCGCAACCCAGCCGAGGTTGCCGGTGCGCGTCGCCCTGCACCACAGTGCATAGCGTTCCAGGGTCTCCGCGACGTCCGCCTCGTTCGCGATCGCGGCGAGGCGCGCGCGCTTGGCCGCGATCTCGGCCGCGAGCCGGTCGAATGAGGGCAGCGCGTGGCGGCTCCAGTCCTCCGCGAGGATCGCTTCGAATCCGGCCGCCGCGAGTTCCTTTCGATAATCTTCGACGGACCAGAAACCGGGCGCCGAGATCGCAGTGAGCAGGGCGGTGGCATCTGGCGCCGGTGTGCCGACGACGACGAGGTCCGAGATCGCGATGGTGCCGCCGGGTCGCACCACGCGCGCCGCCTCTGCCAGCGCACGTGGCCGGTCAGTCGAGAACAGGAGCGAGTCCTGGCACCAGTAAACATCGAAACTTGCCTCGGCGTAGGGCAGCGCGTGGTAATCAGCAAACTCGAAGCGGATGCGCTCGGCGCCGGCCGCATTCCGCGTCCATTCCCCGGCGATGGCGAGCTGGGAGCGCGCGATGTTGGTGGCAACCACCCTCGCGCCACGCATTGCCGCCAGGTATCGCGCGGTACCGCCGACGCCGCACGCGGTCTCAAGCACGCGCGTGCCCGCAGTGACGTGCGCCAGCTCGGCGAGCCGGGCGGTCGCGCGCAGCGCCGCCTCCCGCATGTCGTCGTTGTCGCCGTCCAGGAACCCCGGATGAATCTGGTCGCCGTAGACCTCGAGCATGGCCCGGTACATCGGCGCGTCGTAGCGCCTGGTGATCTCGGCCTGGAAATCCTCGGCGTT
Source organism: uncultured Steroidobacteraceae bacterium (assembly GCA_964477175.1). Classification (GTDB taxonomy): domain Bacteria; phylum Pseudomonadota; class Gammaproteobacteria; order Steroidobacterales; family Steroidobacteraceae; genus SCUD01. Next base: position 2,971 of record CAYZDW010000114.1, read on the forward strand.
CCACGTCTCGGTCATTGGCAGGCTCGGCGGCGGTTGCCCGATCATGCGCGAAACCGCGCGGGGCGGGAAGGGCTGCCGCGCGCCTCGCTCCACTGGACCCGCCTGCTAGCGCGGATCGACCAGACCCGCCCGCTCACCTGCCCTCGCGTCGTTGACCGTCGTTTGCGGTTCGCTGATAGGATGACGTGGGTCATCGGGCGCCTGCAGGACAGGAGTCATCATGAGAAGAAAGCGGCTGGCGGCAGGAATCCTCGCGACCGTCATGGCGATGGCATATGTCACTGCGAGCCACGCCGACATGGCGGCGGCGAAACGATGGGTCGAAAAGGAGTTCCAGCCTTCCGCGCTGACGAAGGAACAGCAGTTGAAGGAGATGGAATGGTTCGTCAATGCCTCTCGGCCGTTCAAGGGCATGGAGATCAACGTGCTGTCGGAGACGATCCCGACCCACGAATATGAGTCTAGGACCCTGGCCAGGGCCTTCGAGGAAATCGCCGGCATCAAGGTGAATCATCAGGTGCTCGGCGAAGGCGAGGTCGTGCAGGCGGTGCAGACGCAGATGCAGACCAACCGCAATCTGTACGACGCCTACATCAACGACTCCGACCTCATCGGCACGCACGCTCGCTTGCAGTCGGCGGTCAACCTCACCGACTGGATGGCCGGCGAAGGCAAGGCCGTGACGCTGCCGACGCTGGACGTCAAGGACTTCATCGGCATCTCGTTCACCACCGGCCCCGATGGCAAGATCTGGCAGCTGCCCGACCAGCAGTTCGCCAATCTGTACTGGTTCCGCTACGACTGGTTCAAGCGTGCCGATCTGAAGAAGCAGTTCAAGGAAAAATACGGCTATGAGCTGGGGGTGCCGCTGAACTGGTCCGCCTACGAGGACATCGCCGAGTTCTTCAGCGTGCAGGTGAAGCAGGTCGACGGCAAGCGCATCTATGGCCACATGGACTACGGCAAGCGCGCGCCGGATCTCGGCTGGCGCATGACCGATGCCTGGCTGTCGATGGCCGGTGCGAGTTCCAAGGGCCTGCCCAACGGCCGCCCGATCGACGAGTGGGGCATCCGGATGGAGAAGGGGTCGTGCAATCCGGCCGGTGCGTCGGTCTCGCGCGGCGGCGAGACTAACGGTCCGGCTGCGGTGTACGCGATCGCGAAGTGGGACCAATGGCTGCGCAAGTTCGCGCCGCCCGGCGCAGCGGACTACGACTTTTACCAGTCGCTGCCAGCCCTGTCGCAGGGCAACGTCGCACAGCAGATCTTCTGGTACACGGCGTTCACATCGGAGATGGTCAGGCCCAGGAAGGACGGCAACAACACCGTCGACGACAAAGGCATGCTGCTGTGGCGGATGGCGCCGTCGCCCCACGGGCCATACTGGGAAGATGGCATGAAGCTCGGTTATCAGGACGCCGGCTCGTGGACGATGTTCAAGTCCACGCCGCTGGACCGCCGCAAGGCTGCCTGGCTGTATGCGCAATTCACCGTCTCCAAGACAGTGGACGTGAAGAAGAGCCACGTCGGGCTGACGTTCATTCGCGACAGCACGATCCGGCACAAGTCCTTCACCGAGCGAGCGCCGAAGCTCGGGGGTCTGGTTGAGTTCTACCGCTCGCCCGACCGCGTGCTCTGGACCCCCACCGGCATCAACGTGCCCGACTATCCGAAGCTTGCTCAGCTCTGGTGGCAGAACATCGGGGATGTCAACGCCGGCGCATTCACCGCGCAGCAGGCGATGGACCGTCTGGCTGGCGAAATGGATGATGTAATGGCGCGCATGCAGGCGGCCGATGAAAAGGCGAAGACGTATGGCGGTTGCGGTCCGCGCCTGAACAAGCCCAGGGATCCGAAGCATTGGCTGGGCAAGCCCGACGGTCCAAAGGCCAAACTCGCTAACGAGAAGCCCACAGGCCAGACCGTCGACTACGACGAGCTGGTGAAGCGGTGGGCGGCGAAGTGACCTGAGCGCAGCCGCGCCGTGCGTGAGCATGTTCGGATTCGGTGAGCGAGCGTGACCCGATCGGGACTCGAACTGCGCGGCGTCGAACTGCGGGTGGATGGCCAGACGCACATCCACCGAATCGATGTCGCGCTCGCGCCGCAGGCATTCAATATCCTGCTCGGACCCACGCTGGCCGGCAAGACCACATTGATGCGCCTGATGGCGGGCCTGCTGAAGCCCACCGCGGGCGAGGTGTGGTTTCACGGGCGCAACGTCACCGGTGTGCCGGTGCGTGCCCGCGGCGTGGCGATGGTCTATCAGCAGTTCATCAATTACGGGCACCTGTCCGTCTTCGAGAACATCGCCTCGCCATTGAAGGTTGCGCGCGCCAGCCGCGCCGAAATCAAGGCCCGGGTCGGCCGTATCGCGGAACTGTTGCAGCTGTCATCGCTGCTGGATCGACGACCGGGCGAGCTGTCCGGCGGGCAGCAGCAGCGGACCGCACTGGCGCGTGCGCTGGTCAAGGATGCCGGCCTCGTGCTGCTCGACGAACCGCTCGCCAATCTCGACTACAAACTGCGCGAGGCGCTGCGCGATGAGCTGCCACGCCTGTTCGCCGACCGGGATTGCACGGTGGTCTACGCCACGACCGAGCCCGCCGAAGCCCTGCTGCTCGGCGGCCACACGGCGACGCTGCACGAAGGGCGCGTGACGCAGTTCGGTGCGACATCGGCGGTCTATCGCCAGCCGATCGACCTGCTTGCCGCGCGAGCCTTTTCCGATCCGCCGATGAACTGCGCGCCGGTGGTGAAGCGCGGCGGGCGCTTCGAGCTGGGCGAGGCGACCTCCTGGCCGGCGCAGGGCGGACTCGCGCGCCTGGCCGACGGG
>CAYZDW010000115.1:0-4681 GCA_964477175.1 uncultured Steroidobacteraceae bacterium
CTCGATCGTCGTCGGAACCGCCGCAGCGCTGCGCGGCGCCGTCAGCGACGCACTGCTGGATTCCATCGGCGGCGCATTTCTCGGGATCTATCGCGCCGACGCGAATCCCGCGGACGCCGTGCTGTTGATTAGCGGCCGCACCACCGAGGAGGTCGAGCGCGCGGCGCTGGCTTTCAACCTGGCCCGCGGCCTGCCGTTGCCGGATGTCCCGACGCTGACCGTGTCCGGCTTGTCCGCGCCGGACCTGCACCGCTACGCCGGGGAAAATGGCTTGCTTCCGGACTCGCGCTACCGCTTCGAGAGCATGGGCCTGGCGACGACTTCGCTGGCGGCCAATCCGGCGCGCCTGGAATTCTCGCTGCCGGCCGATCTGTATGCCTCGCAGCGCGCGGCGGTCGAGATCACGCTGCACCTGACCTACCCGGCCGGCCTGTCCGCCGACTCTGCGCTCTACGTCTGGCTGAACGACGGATTTGCCGGGTCGGTGCCGTTCGCCAACATCCGCGGCGAGCGTTTCCTTGACTACCGGCTGTCGATCCCGCTGCGGGCGTTCCAGCCCGGGCGTAATCTGCTGACCTTCGAGTCCGTCGCCCGCTCGGCCGTGCCCGGGGAATGCGCGCCGCGTGGCACCCGCTTCCCGGTCACGCTGCACGGCGATTCCGAACTGTCGATCCCGGACGCGGGCCACTACGTGCAACTGCCCGACCTCCGCCTGTTCGGCAATGCGGCGTTCCCGCATGCGATCGATCCTGCCGGCGCGGACCTGAGCCTGCGGCTGCTGGACGACGGCAGCGACTCGCTGGCGGCGGCATTCACGCTGGCCGGCAAGCTGGCCCAGGTACGCCGGGCGACGCTGCATGCAATGGAGATCGCGGTGGGTCTTCCCGAGGACGGGTTCGACCGTGAGCTCGTCGTGATTGCGACCCCGGACCGTCTGCCGGCGGAATGGCGTCAGGCGGCCCCCGCCGAGCTCGGGACGTCGATGCGCGTCGACTATGCACGCGGATTGCTGCCCCGGGCTGTCGATGCGCCAGCCCAGCGCTGGTGGCACCGTCTGCTGCGCCTCGATCTCATGTACCGTCCGGCCGAACTCGAACCGCCGCTGACGGCCCGAATTGCCGGCGCCACGGGCGACGTCGAGCGGACCGCGGCGCTGATGCAGTTCCGTGCCCCTCACGGCGGCGACCGCAGTGTCGTCCTGCTGACCGCCGCTCCCGGAGATTTGTCGGAGCGCAGTTCGGCGCTGGTGCAGTTCAAGGTCTGGAACCAGTTGGCCGGCGATCTCGTGCTGTGGACCGGGTCCGATGCGCCCGTCGTCAGCCAGCTGACGGCGCGCCCCTGGCACGTCGGGGACGCCGCGCCATTCGCCCGAGCCGATTACCGGTTCTCTCGCTATCCATGGTTTTTGGTCGGCATCACCAGCGGATTCCTGATCCTGCTGACGCTGGTCGTCTGGGTGCTGCTGCGACGCCGGCTGCGGCGTCGTCAGGAAAGCGGCGAACCGGTAGAATTCTGAGTTCTGCACCTGCACGGCCCAGGCCCGCGACGAGTCCGATGATCCGCCGCAGGTCGGTCCTGGCGGCTGCGGTGGCCGCGCTTGCAGCGCTGCTGTCACCGCGCCGAGTCCACGCGCTCCAGCAGGCGAGCCGGCCGGCGCCGGACCTCGATAGCCTCTGGTCGGCGTTTCGCCGGCGCTTCATCCAGCGCGACGGCCGCGTGATCGACCACGGTGCGCTGGCGCGCTCGACGTCCGAGGGCCAGGCCTATGCGCTGTTTCACGCATTGGTGCTCGGCGATGCGCCGACCTTCGAGCGGCTGCTGGAATGGACCCGCAACAACCTTTGCGGTGGCAACCTGACTTTTCGACTGCCTGCCTGGGAATGGGGACGGCACCGGGACGGACGCTGGGCCGTGCTCGATGCCAACAACGCCACGGACGCCGACCTGCTGATCTGCTACTGCCTCGCCGAGTCCAGAAGCCGGCTAGGCGGACCCGACCGGCGGCGGGAACTCGATGCCATGATGGCCCATCTCGCGTCCAGTTGCCTGCGCGAGACCCGCGCCTGGGGTCCGGTGCTGCTGCCGGCTGCGCGGGGCTTCGAGAACGGGCCGCGCCTGCGGCTCAACCCCAGCTACCTGATGCTGCCGGTGCTCGCACGGCTCGCCAAGCTAAACCCCGACAGCCCCTGGCCAGAGCTGGCCAGTGGCGCACGCCGGTTGCTACTTGCCGCGGCTCAGCCGCACCGGCTCGCGCGCGACTGGATCGAGATCGACGCGAACGACCCCGATGGACGGATTACGGGTCCCTCCACTGGCAGTTACGATGCGATCCGGGTCTACCTGTGGGCCGGCCTGGCAGCCGACGAGCCGCTCGCACGGTCTTACCGGGGGCTGCTGGACGTGCTGAAGCCGGGCTCGGTGCCGGAGCGCATTGACGCGGATCGCCGCACCGTAGCGGGGCTGGCGCCGCCGCTGATGTCGGCGGCATTGCTGCCCTGGCTCTCGCTGCTGCGGTCGCACCGACTGCTCGCTGCGTACCGCTCGAGCATGCTCGCGGCGTTGTCACGCGACGCATCGTTGCAGCAAACTGGTTATTATGAGGCCAATCTGGCGCTATACGCCGAGGGCTGGTGGCAGAGACGGTATCGTTTCCTGCCCGACGGTCGAATGCGCACGGAGTCTGCTGCATGAGTCCGATGGCCGCAATCCTGGCATCGCTGGCGCTGGCCGTGTCGGTCTCGCCGCAGGACGCCGCCGGCTGGCGCGACCGGTCGGACGCGCTGTTCGCACAAGGCGAGTTTGACGCGGCGCTCGAAGCAGCCCGGAAGGCACGCGAGTTTGACGACCAGAATCCCTGGTCGCGCTACGCCTGGATCCGCGCCAAGGCTGCTGTGGACCCCGACGCAGCGCGGGCCGCGCTACCAAGCCTGCTGCATCCCGGCAACGTCAGCCGCCTGAGCGCCCGCGAGGTCGCGACACTGGAAAGCGCGCTCGGTTACCTGTGCCTGGATCTCGGACTGGAGCCCCTGGCAGAGCTGCACTTCAATCAGGTGCCGCCGGGTTCCGCGCAGCGCGCCGAGGCCCAAGCCGGCCTTGCGATCATCGCGCTGCGGTCCGGCGACACGAGACAGGCACTGGAATACTTCGAGGCCGCGCGGGCGGCCGGTACGCTGAATCCGCGCCTCGCCGAGCTGGAGCAAGACACGCGTTACCGCCATGCACTGGAGCAGTTCGGCCAGGCACGTGACCTGCGCGACGCCAATGCCGCCGCTCGTGCGCTCGCCAAGCTGGACGAACTGCGGCCGAAACATCCGTCGACACTGCGTGCGCGCGCCGAACTCGCGCAGCTGCGGGGCGACGCGCCCGCCCGCGAGCGCGCGCTGCGCGACCTGATCGCCGCGGACCCGGCCGCACCGGACGCCGGTGGCATGCTCGTGGACAACCTGCTGGAACAGCGCCGACCCGCCGAGGCGCTCGCAGTCGCACATGAGCGCGCGCCGGAGAAACTGGGTGGCAGCGCGGTCCTGCAGGCCTTCGAGCGCAACTGGGCGCCGCACGTCGAGGCTGCGCTGGCCTGGCGGCGGCGTGAAGGTGAACCAGGACTCGGGCGGCTGGACGCGTCGCAGTTGCAGATCGCGCTGGTCGGCAGCCATCTGCGCTGGGGACGATTCCGGCTGGCGGCCGACGCACAGGCGCCCGAGTCGGGCCGCGCGGCGGCAGGCGAGCCATTCGGATCCGCGCCGGCCCTTCCCGCCACGACCCGCAGCCAGCACGACAACGGCGTAGGAATGTTGGTGCACTGGGCACCGCGGGCCGGCGTCGTGATAGAACTCGGTCATTCCCCGAACGGATTCGTGGTCGACAACATCCTGGGCGCGCTGCGGTTCCAGATGGACCTCGAGGGCGGCCCGATCAGCATCGGCATCGAGCGGACGCCCGTGACCGATTCCCTGCTGTCGCTGGCCGGTGCAACGGACCCGCTGACTGGCCGTCAGTGGGGCGGAGTCGTTCGCAATCGCGCCTACGTGGCGAGCAGCTTCGGGAGCGAAGACTTCGGGGTCTATGGCAGCTTTGCCGGGGCGCTGCTGGACGGCCGGCAGGTCGACGGGAATGCCGAGTGGGAGGCCGGCCTGGGATTCTGGCGACGAACCGCTTCGGGCGCGGGCTGGCGCGCCAACCTGGGAGGGAACCTCACGGCCTTCGGCTTTACCGACAACCTGTCCCGCTACACGATCGGGCATGGCGGCTATTTCAGCCCGAGCCGTTTCCTGTCGGTTGGCCCAACCTTTGATCTGCGCAGTCACCATGAATCGGCGAACTTCCGCATCGAGGGCGGGTTGAGCTGGCAGCTGCTGCGTGAGGAAGCCAGCGAATTCTTCCCGGCGGACCCGGTGCTGCAGGCCGCGAGCGGCGATCCGCGCTACGCCGGATCCTCGCGCGAAGGGCTGGGTGCCCGGCTGGCGGCCATCGTGGAGTGGCGCGTTTCGAATCGCGCGGTGGCGGGGTTGCGCCTCGAAGGCCTGCGCGGCGAGGACTACGAGGAGGTTCGCCTGCAGGTTTACTCACGACGCTGGGAAGAGCCCGTCACGGAGCCGCTGCGCGAGCCGCCGCTCGCGGTGCTGCCGCCGGCCCTCCATGACCTGCGCTGAGGGAAGTGCGACTCAGGCCTTCGGCTTGCGGC
>CAYZDW010000116.1:0-5999 GCA_964477175.1 uncultured Steroidobacteraceae bacterium
GCCGGGCCGGCCGGTCGCCGGGTGGCGTCCGCCCGCACGAGTCCGGCCGTACGACGACTGCTGGCCGAGCCCGGACTCGATGCCGATGCGGTCAGGGCAACGGGCGGAGGCGGGCGCATCACCGTCGACGACGTGCTCGCCGCGGCGGCACGGCGCGGCGCGCCTATCGCCGCAGAGCCATCCGAGGGCATCCGCCGCGTGCCGCACACGCCGATGCGCCGGCGTATCGCCTCGCACATGGTCGAAAGCCTGTTGCACGCCGCACCGCACGTGACGACGGTGTTCGAGGCGGACATGACGGCGGTGCTGGCGCATCGCGCGGGGCACAAGGCGGCATTCGAGCAGCGCGGTGCCTCGCTGACGCTAACCACCTATTTCGTCGCGGCCTGCGTGGACGCGATACGCGCCGTGCCCGAGGCGAATGGCCGCTGGACCGATGAGGCTCTGCTGCTGCACGAGAAGATCGACATCGGCGTCGGCACGGCGCTCGAAGGCCGCGGCCTGGTGGTTCCCGTCATTCGCGACGTCGCGAGCCTCGACCTGTACGGCATTGCCGCGGGACTGGGCGAACTCGTGACACGCGCCCGCGAGGACCGGCTGACGCCGGCCGACCTGCGCGGCGGCACGTTCACGATCTCGAATCACGGCGTCAGCGGCAGCCTGGTCGCGGCGCCGATCGTGATCAACCAGCCGCAGTCGGCGATCCTCGGCATCGGCCGCCTTGAGAAGCGCGCCGTGGTCGTCGAGCGCGATGGTCGCGACGAGGTCGTCATCCGCCCGCGTTGCTATGTGACATTGACTATTGACCACCGCGTGCTCGACGGCCACCAGGCCAACCGGTTCATGGAAGTGCTGGTACGACGGCTCGAGGGCTGGAACTAGTCGCCCGAGTTTCAGGCGGCAGGCAGGCCGCCGAAGCGGCGCAGGATACCCGCATCGGGTGCGGGCAACGCGCCGCCGCGGCGCTCCGCGACGTCGGACAGCTGCGTCTCAGCCGCGTGGAAGACGCGCGCATATAGGTCCCGGCACAGATCATAGGCCGCGAGCCCGATCCATCCGGCCGGCAGCAACGATGCCGGCAGCAGCGGGTCGCGCAGGTGAATCTTGCGGAACTCGTGAACCAGCAGCGTGCGCACCACGAACGCGGTGCGCGGCTCGATGCCGCCCGCACGCGGGAGCGAAGCGCGCAAGGGCTCGAAGCAACGCGTGAACTGACGATAGCGGCCGGCAAGCTCCGCAATGTCCCATCCCGCTGCGACGATTTGCCGGTCGGCCGCGGTGTCGCCGTTGCTGGCACGGAGGACGAGCGCACGGCCGGCGCCGGGCACGTGACCGAGCTGCTCGTCGGCCTTGTCGGGCGACAGTGTCGGATGCGCCAGCACACCGGGCGCGAGCTGGCCGAATCCCAGCCAGCGCAGTTGGCGCTTCAGCCGTTCGCGCACGGGCGCAGGCGCGGTCGGCAGCAGCACGAGGGTCCAACGGCCGGACCAGGCGGCGGGATTCGCCGCATAAATGCGCTGTGTCGCATCGGCGAAGCGCAGCCGGCCGCCAGCCGAGAGCCGGTATTCGCTGATGCGCCCGTCGCGGCGGCCGGCCAGCCACCCGTCCTGCGCGAGGCGCGCGACCGAGGTGCGGACCAAGCGCTCGGTGACGCCGAAGGGTTCGGCCAGGTGGATCAGGCTGCCGAGCAGGATGCGGCCACCGCGTGGCGCGATGGCATCGCCGAAGATCGTGATGATCAGCGATCCGGCGCGCAGCGGGCGTTGGCGCCGGAAGCGCGCTACGAGCGCAGCGGCTGCGATTTCGATGCGGGGAACCATGCTGGCGCGGCATTGTAATGGGCATCGGGCCACATGACACAGGATTTCTTGATGGTGCGATATCCCTGTGTCACAGTGGCGCTCGATTCGCCGCCGCACGGAGGTCATCGTGTACACGCAGGGTCTTGATTCTCTCGGCAAGGACTGCCTGCGCGACGAAGCAGAGGACATGGGCCGGCTCGAGCAGCGCTTCCAGGAGCGAGTCGATGCCGAGGAGAAGATCGAGCCCAAGGACTGGATGCCGGACGCCTACCGCCGGACGCTGGTCCGCCAGATTTCACAGCACGCGCATTCCGAGATCGTCGGCATGCTCCCCGAGGGCAACTGGATCACGCGCGCGCCGTCGCTGCTGCGCAAGACCATCCTGATCGCCAAGGTTCAGGATGAGGGCGGCCACGGTGCCTACCTTTACAGTGCGACCGAAACGCTCGGTGTCGCACGCGACGAACTGATCGGGCAATTGCTCGAGGGCAAGGCCAAGTACTCGAGCATCTTCAACTATCCGACGCCGACCTGGGCCGATGTCGGCGCTATCGGCTGGCTCGTCGACGGCGCAGCGATCATGAACCAGATCCCTCTGTGTCGCTGCTCCTATGGACCCTACGCGCGGGCGATGGTCCGCATCTGCAAGGAGGAGAGCTTTCACCAGCGCCAGGGCTACGAAATCATGCTTCGTCTCGCGCGCGGCTCGGCGGCGCAGAACGAGATGGCACAACAGGCGCTCAATCGCTGGTGGTGGCCGTCATTGATGATGTTCGGTCCGTTGGACGCGGAGTCGAAGCACAGCGCGCAGTCGATGCGCTGGAAGATCAAGCGTTTCTCGAACGACGAGCTGCGCCAGAAGTTCGTCGACTTCACGGTGCCGCAGGCCGATTTCCTGGGGCTGACGATGCCCGACCCGGAGCTGCGCTGGGACGAGGCCACGCAGCACTACCATTTCGGCGCGATCGACTGGAACGAATTCGAGCAGGTTCTCAAGGGCCACGGGCCCTGCAACCGCGAACGCCTCGAGGCGCGCCGCCGGGCGCACGACGAGGGCCGCTGGGTGCGCGAGGCCGCCGCCGCCTGGGCCGCGAAGCGCGCCGCTTCCGACGCGTCGCGCGCCGCCTGACCGCAAGACAGGAGTAGACCATGACCGGCAATACTCGCGACTGGCCGCTCTACGAGATTTTCATCCGTGCGCGGTCGGGTCTCGACCACAAGCACGTCGGCAGCCTGCACGCGACCGACGCGTGCATGGCGATCGAGCATGCGCGCGATCTCTATACGCGCCGCCAGGAGGGCGTCAGCATCTGGGCGGTGCGTTCGAGCGACATCGTGGCCTCCGACCCTGCCGATGCCGACACGCTGTTCGAGCCGGCGCGCGACAAGGTCTACCGCCATCCGACCTTTTACGACATTCCGGACGAGGTGAAGACGCTTTGAATGCGGCAGCAACAGCGACGGTGCGCACGGAGACGGCGGGCGGGCTATCGGCGCATTGCCGCTACGTCCTGCGCCTCGCCGACACGAGCCTGATCATCGCGCAGCGCCTCGGCGAATGGGTTGGCCATGCGCCGGCACTCGAGGAGGACCTCGGCCTTGCGAATGTCGCGCTCGACCTGCTGGGTCAGGCGCGCATGCTGCTGACGCACGCAGGCCTGCTCGAAGGCCGCGGCCGTGACGAGGACGCACTTGCCTATCTGCGCGAGGAGTCGGATTTCTTCAATGCGACGCTGGTCGAGCAGCCGAACGGCGATTTCGGCCAGACCATCGTGCGGCAATTCCTGATCGATGCCTGGCAACTCGAGTTGTACGAGCGCCTGCAGGAATCGAAAGATCCCCGACTCGCCGAGATTGCGGCCAAGGCCGTCAAGGAGACGCGCTACCACTTTCGCTACAGCGCCGGATGGCTGATCCGGCTCGGTGACGGCACCGCGGAGAGTCATGCGCGCGTGCAGGCGGCAATCGATCGGTTGTGGCCGTTCACGAGCGAGTTGTTCGTCGCTGACGACGTGGATCGCGAGATGGCGGCAGCCGGCATCGGGCCGGCGACCGAGGCGCTACAGCCGGCCTGGTCGGCACGCGTCGGCGCGGCCTTGGCGGAAGCCAGGCTCGCGCAGCCACCGTCGGCGCCATTCAGCTGGTACGGCAAGCAAGGCCGGCACAGCGAGTATCTGGGCTACATCCTGGCCGAGATGCAGACGTTGCACCGCGCTCACCCCGGCGCGACCTGGTAGAGCGCCGATGGCCGCAGCACCAGCCTCGGTCGCGGCCGCACCGCCACCCGCCGTCCTCATGCGCCTGCAAGAGCTCCTCGCCGAAGTCCCGGACCCGGAGATTCCAGTGCTTAGCGTCCTCGATCTCGGCGTCATCCGGCATCTGCACCAGCGCACCGACGGCACCATCGAAATCGGTGTGTCGCCGACCTACTCGGGTTGCCCGGCGACGCCGGTCATCAAGGCCGACATCATCCATGCGCTCGAACGCAACGGCTTCCGCGCGGTCACCGTGGACGTATTGTCGCCGCCGTGGACCAGCGACTGGATCAGCGACGAGGGCCGCCGCAAGCTTGTGGCCTTCGGCATCGCGCCGCCGGCCGAGGCCGTCACGAGTGCGCGCCGCCTGCTGCGGCCGGATCTCGCTATCGCCTGCCCGCATTGCGGATCGTCCCGTACCGCGAAGCTCTCCGAGTTTGGCTCGACGCCCTGCAAGGCGCTGTACCGCTGCGAGTCGTGCCTGGAGCCATTCGACTACTTCAAGTGCATCTGACTCGTGCTGAAGTTTCATCCTCTCAGGATCACTGATCGCACGGCGATCGCCGACGATGCGGTAGCACTGAGCTTCGGGTTGCCGGCGGGGCTGCGCGAGGACTATCGCTTCCAGGCCGGGCAGCATCTCGGGGTGCGCGCGGTCCTCGACGGCCGCGAGGAACGTCGGACCTATTCGATCGTCAGTCCCGAGGGCGCGGATCAGCTGCGAATCGGCATCCGTGTGCAAACCGGTGGCCGGATGTCGCAATACCTTGCCAGTCAGCTGCGGGTCGGCGACACGATCGAGGTCCTGACTCCGAATGGGAGCTTCCATGCCCGCATCGAGCCGGCACGCGCGAAGTGCTACGTCGCCTTCGCAGCCGGCAGCGGCATCACGCCCGTGCTGTCGATCGCCGCGACCGTGCTTGCGCAGGAGCCCACCAGCCGTTTCCAGCTCTACTACGGCAACACCAGCACCGCGCGCACGATGTTCCTGGACGAAGTTCTCGCGCTCAAGAATCGCTTCCTGCCGCGATTCTCGATCTGCTTCGTCATGAGCCGCGAGCCGCAGGACGTCGAGTTGTTCAATGGCAGGATCGACGCGATCAAGGTCGTTGAACTCGCGTGCCACGATTTCGATGCGCCCGGCGTGGACGAGTTCTTCATCTGCGGACCCGGCTCGATGGCTGCGGATGTCCAGACTGCGCTCGCCGGTCTCGGCGCGAAGGGCCGTGTTCACGTCGAACATTTCGTCCCGGCGGCAGCGGCTGCGACAGCCGCACGGCCCGGGCCATCGGTCGCCCAGGCCGCTGCACCACCGACTGCCGCAGATGGAGCGACGATCACGGTGGTGATGGATGGCCGACGGCGCGCGTTCACGATGCCCATGGGCGGCGAAGTGATACTGGACGCCGCCGGCCGGGCCGGGCTCGACCTGCCATTCTCCTGCCGGGCCGGTGTCTGCTCGACCTGCCGCGCGAAACTCGTGCGTGGTATGGCCGAGATGGAGCACAACGTCGCGCTCGAGGAAAGGGAGCTCGAGGCCGGCTATATTCTGTGTTGCCAGGCACGGCCCACGAGCGCCGCGCTCGAGATCAGCTACGACGAGTGACAGGCGCTGCCGCCGGAGTGCACATGAATTACACGTCGATCCAGTATTCGATTGCCGGCGGCATTGCCCGCCTGACGCTGAACCGGCCTGAGCGACTCAACAGCTTTAATGCCGCGATGCACGAGGAAATCCGCCATGCGCTCGCGCAGGTCGTTGGCGACGGTGCGCGAGTGCTGGTGCTGACCGGCGCTGGACGCGGCTTCTGCGCCGGGCAGGACCTCGGGGATCGCGCAGTAGCGCCTGGTGCCAAGGGTGCAGACCTCGGAGAATCAATTGAGCGCAACTACAAGCCGCTGGTGCTTGCGCTGCGTAACCTGCCGATGCCCGTGATTGCCG
>CAYZDW010000117.1:0-14076 GCA_964477175.1 uncultured Steroidobacteraceae bacterium
GTCGCCGAGGGCATCGAGACGCAGGAGCAGCTCCACTACCTGCGCAGCATCAATTGCCACTACGGCCAGGGGCGGTTGTTCGGCGAGCCGATGTCGGCCGCCGATTTTCTGCTGCTGCTGCAAACGCAGAGCCGCGGCGACTCCCGCTTCGGGCCGATGTTCGCCGAGGCCTGAGGCCATTCAGATTTTCGCGACCCGCGCGGCGCCGTCCCGGCGCATGTAGACCTTGACCCGTTCACCCGGCTGGAAGGATTCATCGCGCGCCTGCACGACGGCGATCGTGCGACCGCCGTCCAATTCCACCGTGAACTGCCAGGCGTTTTCACGCGTCGCGCGTTCCTCGATCGCCCGGCCCGCCACGGCGCCAGCGACCGCGCCGACCGCGCCGGCGACGCGGCTGCCCGATCCGCCGCCCACCGTTCGGCCTGCCTGGTAGCCGATCAGGCCGCCGCCGATGCGTCCGAGCGCCGTACGCTGGCCCTCGATGACGGCCTCGTCAACGGCGATGACCTTGCCGTAGCGCACGTCCCAGGCCGTGCGCGCCTCATGGCGCGAGTACATGCGGCCGCTCGCGGGCGGCGCGCAGCCCGCCGTCGCCAGGCCAGCCGCCACCAGGAACAGGATCACCGCAACTCGAGTTTGCATGGCGCACTCCCGGGCCCGCGGAAAGCGGGCCTTCCCGAGGCGTCAACGCAGCGGCCTCCCCTGCGGTTGACGCGCGGGGCCACCAGCATGGAGCATGGGCTGAATGGAAGAAAGCGTACTCGAGGACGTCCTGCTGCTGCTTGCCGCCACGCTCGCGGTCGTAGTCGGCGTGCGCCGCCTGCGGCTGCCGCCGATCATCGGCTTCCTGGCGGTCGGCATGGCGGTCGGCCCCCATGCGCTCGGCTGGGTCGCCACGACTGAGACCACCGGCACGCTGGCCGAATTCGGCATCGTGTTCCTGCTGTTCACGCTGGGGCTCGAGTTCTCGCTGCCGCGCCTGATTGCGACGCGCAGGGAGGTGTTCTGGCTCGGCAGCTTGCAGGTCGGTGCGACCACCGCCGCGGTCGCCGCGATCGCCTGGGCCTACGACGTGCCGCTCGCGGTCGCGGCATTGCTGGGCGGCGCGGTCGCGATGTCCTCGACTGCGATCGTCCTCAGACAGTTGCGCGACCAGGGCGAACTCAACCGTACGCACGGCCGGCTCGCCTTCGGCACGCTCCTGTTCCAGGACCTCGCGGTGGTTCCGTTCCTGGCCCTCGCAGGCGTGCTTGCCTCGGCCGACATCGGGTACTCGACACCGGAGATCGCTTTCGCCGTCCTCAAGGCCGCCGTTGCGCTCGTCATCGTGCTGGCCGCGGGCCGCTGGCTGTTGCGCCCGCTGTTCCACGAGATCGCCGCGAGCGGCGCGCCGGAACTCTTCACCTTCGCCGTGCTGTTCGTCGCGATCGGCGCGTCCTGGGCCACGCATGCCGCCGGGCTGACCTTCGCGCTGGGCGCGTTCCTGGCCGGCATGATGCTGGCCGAGACCGAGTTCCGTTACCAGGTCGAAGCCGGCATCCAGCCGTTCCGCGACACGCTGCTGGGCCTCTTCTTCGTCACGGTCGGCATGCAGCTCGACGTGCCCGGCCTGTTCCGGCAGCTGCCGACCGTCACCTTGATCCTGGCCGGCATGCTGCTGCTCAAGACCGCGATCGTGATGCTTGCGGCACGCCCCTTCGCGGGCCAGTGGTTCAAGGCGTTGCGCTCCGGCATCGTGCTGTCGGAGGGCGGTGAGTTCGGCTTCGCGCTGCTGACGCTATTGCTGCAGAACCGCCTGATCGGAGCCGAAGTCACCCAGCCCCTGCTCGCCGCGATCACGCTCAGTATGGTGCTGTCGCCGCTCCTGATCCGGCACAACAAGCGCATCGCGCGACTCGTGCTCCGCGAGACGGGTCCGGCGCAGACCGAGCTCGCGCGCATCGACGCCGCCACCCAGGCGCTCGCCGCGCGCGAGCACGTGATCCTGTGCGGCTACGGCCGCGTAGGCCAGAACGTCGCCCGCGTGCTAGAGAGCCAGGGATTCGAGTACCTCGCGATGGATCTCGATCCGTTCCGCGTGCGCACCGCCCGCGAGGCCGGCGATCCGGTCAGCTACGGCGACGCCGCGGACGAGCACGTGCTGCATTCGATGGGCCTGGAGCACGCGAGTGCGGTGATCGTCTCGTTCTCCGACCCCGACCGGTCGCTCAGAATCGTCGAGGCCGTGCGGCGCGCTCGCGGTTTCGTGCCGCTGCTCGTGCGCACGATGGATGACACACGGCTCGAGGAGCTGTACACGGCCGGCGCGACCGAGGTCGTGCCCGAGACGCTCGAGGCGGCGCTGACGCTGGTGTCGCACGCTCTGCTCGTGCTCGACGTGCCGATGTCGCGCGTTATCCGCACGGTCGGTGAGATCCGCCGGCAACGCTACAAGATCCTGCGCACCGTGTTCCGTCGCGAGGGCGCGGAACTCATCGACGAATCGCACGCGCTGCGCGAGGAACTGCACACGGTCGTGCTGCCGCCGGGCGCCTGGTCGGTCGGCCGCACGCTACGCGAGATCCACGAACGTGGCGCCGAGGTGTCATTCACCGCGGTGCGGCGCGATGGCATCGTCGGCCGCGACCCCGATCAGGACATGAAGCTGCGCGAGGGCGACATCGTCGTCCTGTTCGGCACGCCCGAGGCGCATGAACACGCCGAGGCCGTGCTGCTGGCCGGCTAGCCCGGCAGCTATTGGACGATGATGTCCACGCTGCCCGAGCCGGTGTCGATGACACCGCTGCCGGCTCCGTCCTGGAACCTGACGGTCCAGACGCCGCTTTCAGACTCCTTGATGGTCGCGCCCGGTGCGTCCACGTCCACATGGCCGCTGCCGGTATCGATCACGATTTCCATCGACGGCGCCCCCGCCGAACGCAGGCGCACGCTGCCGGAGCCCGTGTCGACGCGAAGCCTCTGCAGCGCCGAGAGGTCACCCTCGACGGAGACGCCGCCCGAGCCGGTGTCCACGTTCAGTTCCGTCACATTCGAGACACCCCGCGCGCGAACCGTGCCGGAGCCGGTGTCCGCGGCGATCGCGCCGCTGAAATCCTCAACGGTGACGCGGCCGGAACCGGTGTCGGCGCGCAGCACGCCGGAGCCGCCCCGCACTTCGACGCCGCCCGAGCCGGTGTCGGCGTCGATCTCGCAGCTGCAATCCCTGATCGTCACCGATCCGCTGCCGGTGTCCGCGCTCACGCGACCCTGATGGCCCGCCACTTCCACGGAGCCGCTGCCGTTGTCGAGTTCCAGACGGCCTTCACCGCCAGCCGAACGCAAGAGGCCGCTGCCGCCGTCGAGACGCAATTCGCCCGAATATCCCTGTGCGACCGACTCGCCGAAGACGTTGCTGACGTCGAGCTTCGCACCGGCGGGCGCGCGGATCACGAGGTCCACCCGGACCTTCGGCGCGTCGTCGGCATCGCCGGTCAGCCGGATCCTCTCGCCCAGGTGCTCGACGTACATGACGCCCCACCAGGTCTCGGGGCCGCCGGCGTGGAAGATCTTCGGGAAATGTTCCCTGGGGAATGCGACATCGAATCTCGATCCCGCGCCGATGTCGCGCGTCCGGTAGTCGATCGCGCGCGCGAGTGCGTCGGCCTCGGCCTGGGTGCCGGCCTCGATCGTCGCAATCGCCGTGACGTGAAAGCCCGCTTCGGTGCCACGCTCGACGCGGATGTCGCCGATCAGGTTGCGAACCTCAAGTCCCGCCGCGGCGTCGCCCTTGTACTGCCAGGCGCGGGTCTGCGTCGCAGTTGCGGCAAGGGCGGGTACGCAGGCAGCCAGCAGGGCCAGCGTGCCGGTGGCACGGGTCATCATGCGCATCAGAAGTCTCCTCAGCTTGTCTCGTCGCGGTAGCGGCGCACCCACATCGCGGCGGCCAGCAACAGGCCCGCGGCGACGACTCCGAGCCAAAGTTCCGCGGAGTTAAAGAAATCAATCAGGCTGCCGGCGATGTCGAATTCGGAAAGCCGGATCGCGTCGGAGGCACCGTCTGCGCTCGCCTGCTCGCCCGAGCCCAGCAGCCGGTACAGGCCGAACAGCCGATCGGTGAAGAAGCCTTCGACGTGCGTCGTGCGCAGCAGCACGAGCTCGAGCACGCTGACCGCGACCGGCGGCAGTACGGCCCACAGGACCGGGCCCTTGGGCGCCCAAGCTGAGGCCAGCATCAGGTATGCGACCACCGGTGCATACCAGAAGATCGCCGTGATGCACCACAGGAGCGCCGCGGCCACACCGCCCACGAGCGCTTCGGGCTGCCACATGATGCCGGCGGACACGCCGGCCATCGCGAGCCTCGCCGCACCGCCGCCCGCGACCACGAGCTGTGCCAGCAGCGCACCGACGAGTGCGACCAGCGGGATCACGACGATCGCGACCGCGAATTTCGACAGCACCGTTTCCGCATCCGACAGCGGCAGCGATTTCCAGAACAGCACGCTGCGGTCGCGGCGGTCCGCGTACAGCGTATCGAGCGCATAGAAGAACGCGACGATGCCCATGACCATGTAGACGACGAGCGCGAGGCCCGCATACACGACCAGCAGCAGCTTGACCTGCTTCTCCGGCGGCAGCGTCCCGAGCGCGGTGGTCGCATCCATCTCCCCGATCGGGCCCAGATGCACATTGCCCGTCAGGACGAGCAGGAGCAGGCAGGCGAGCACGATGGCCGGCGCCACCCAGATTGCCTTGTGTTCCCAGATCTCGCGGCGGATCAGCCAGAAGAAGCGGTTCATGCGCGTGCTTCCTGTATCACCGCGACGAACAGGTCGGCGACCGACGGCACGCCGACGTCGCCGAGGCGCTCGAGATCGGCGCGGTCGACGCCGTGGAACAGCATGTGCGTGCGGCCCAGGCCCTGGCGCTCGGCCAGCGGCTTGTGCGCCCTGGCGGCAGCCAGCTGCTCCGGGCGCACTGCGACCTGCGCGTAGTTCTCCTGCACTTCATCCATCGCTGCGTCCAGCACGATGCGGCCGCGGTCGATGAACAGCAGGTCGGTCAGGATGTGCTCGACCTCCTCGACCTGGTGGGTCGTGACGAGAATCGTGCGCTGCTCGTCGAAATATTCGTTCAACAGCGTTTCGTAGAACTGCTTGCGCATCAGGATGTCGAGGCCGAGCGTCGGCTCGTCGAGCACCAGGAGCTTCGCGTCGATCGCCATGACGAGCGCCAGGTGCAGCTGGGTCACCATGCCTTTCGACAGTTCCTTGACGCGGCTGTCGCGCTTGACGTCGCTGCGCGCCAGGAATTGCTCGCAGACGTCGCGGCGGAATTTCGGGTGCGTCGCCGCGACCAGGTTGATCAGCTGGCGGACGCGGATCCAGCGCGGCAGGACCGCGACATCGGCAATGAAACACACGTCCTGCATCAATTGGTGGCGCTGCCGGTACGGGTCGAGACCCAGCACCGAGAGATCGCCGTCGAAGCGCGTGAGGCCGAGCACGGCCTTCAACGCGGTGGTCTTGCCGGCGCCATTCGGCCCGATCAGGCCGACAATGCGCCCGGCACCGACGCGAAACGATACGTCGTCCAGTGCGCGGGTCGCGCCGTAGCTCTTGGCGAGCCCGTGCGCCACGATCAGGTCAGTCACGCGTGTCTCCCTCATCCGTATCTTCGTCGCGGACCGCCGTCAGCGTCGACGACGCCGCGGGCGGTGCCTTGGCGAGCGCCTCCAGCAATTCGCGGGTTTCGAAGCCGAGGCGCTGGATCCGGGCGCCGACCTTCGGCCACTCTTCCTCGAGGAAATGCTGGCGCTCGTCCTTCAGGAGCGCGCGGCGCGCACCCTCGGTCACGAACATGCCGCGTCCGCGGCGCTTCTCGACCAGCTGCTCGTCGACCAGCTGCTGATAACCCTTCAGCACCGTCAGGGGATTGAGCCGGTACTCGGCCGCAACGCTACGGACCGACGGCAGCGGATCGCCGTCGTTCAGCACGCCCTCCAGAATCATCGCCACCACGCGGTCGCGCAGCTGGCGGTAGATCGGCAGGCTTTCGTTCCAGTTGGGGTCCATGCGTTGCGCTGTAAGTGAATTAGCCCGCTACCAGACTACTTTAGCAGAGCACCTTCGGCGGAGCCTTTGGCGCTCGCCGAACGCACTTGGTCGGCCGCGCTGGCCTTGGCAACCATGGAGGCCACGCGCTTCGCCACGACGACGACTTCCGGCAACTGGGTCACGGCCGCGAAGTACGCGTCCGGGGCCTCGCGCTTGGCAATTACCGTCACCTCCGGCAGGGTCACCGATGCGATCGGCGTCGTGTCGACCAGCGTGAGCTCGCCGATTTCCACCGTACCGCGGGGGGCCGAGGCAATGTGGGCCTGGTCCAACACCACGGCGCCGAACGACACGATTGCGACCGCCGATGCTGTGCTGACCGCCATTCGAGTGCTCTTTGCAACCATCGTGAACATGACCTCATCCTCCTTCGTTCCGATCTACTGATGTGCTCTTATGGTGTTGTAGTTGACTATAACACCGACTCCAATGCAAGCCCTTTTTTGGTCTTTTTTCAGAGGCTCACATGAACTTAAGCAAAAACAACAGCTTATGAATACAGAAGAGCCCCTGGCGAGGCGGTTACTGGGCGTTTCGTGAGACTCCGCGGGCGGTAGTGCGCTGGACCGGAACACCTGGGATCCCTCTGCAACGTTCAAGAAAGGGTCGGCTGGGCCTTCCGGCGTACAGTGCCGACGATGGAGGAGCGGGATGCCGACGCGCAATTGATGCTGCGCTACGCCGCCGGCGATGCGCGCGCCTTCGAGGAGCTGTACGAGCGCAACCGTGGCGCGTTGTGGCGATTCATCCGACGCCTCGTCGGCGATGCGGCGGCGACCGACGATGTGTTCCAGGAATGCTGGTCGCGCGTGATCGGCAGTCGCGGGCGTTACCGGCCCACGGCGCGCTTCACGACATGGCTCTACCGGATCGCGCACAACTGCTGCATGGATCATTGGCGAAAGAGCGGGCGTCGCGCGGCGCATGAAACAGCGGATGACGACGCGATCGCGGCGGCGGCCGAGCTGCCTGCCGCCGGCCCGCAGGAACTCACCGTCGCCGGCGACCAGAGCCGCCGGCTGGCCGCGGCGCTTCTGCGCCTGCCGGAGGAACAGCGCGTCGCATTCCTCCTATATGTAGAAGGGGGTTTGTCGGTGGCTGAAATCGCGGAGCAGACGGGCGTCGGCGCGGAGACCGCGAAGAGCCGGTTGCGTTACGCGGTCGCGCGATTGAAGGAGATGCTCGGCGCCGACGCGCCGGCGGACTGAAGGCATGGACCCGAGAAACGAGGAACCCTTCGATCGCGAGCCCTGGCGCCGGTTGCTCGGTGCGGAATCCGGCGCACCCGCGCAAGGCGTGGACCGACGCATCCTCGCAGAGGCGCGCCGCGTCCACATGCCACGTGTGGCCCTTTGGTATCTGCCGGCATCGCTCGCGGCGAGCCTGTTGCTCGCCGTCCTGATCGTGCAGTGGCAGCTCGCGGACAGCGGTGCGCCATCACTCGTGACGGAGTCCGACGTCCTGCCGGCGCAGGCGCCCGTCGCGGCCGAAGAAGAAACACCTGCCGCAGCGCTTGAAGCGCTGCCGCAGCGGCAGGACATGCCGGCGACGTCTTCGGGCAACGTACCGCCGCCCGCCGTTGAAGTGCCGAACCTTGAATCGCGACGCCAGTCCGACGCCGAGCCGGCCGCCGTTCAGGCGCCCGCGGCACCCGCAGCGCTCGCGCCGCCGCCGCAGGAGCCGGCACGGGCACGCGAGCAGCCGGCCATCATGAAATCCGCGGCCGATGCGGAGGCGGCAGTGTCCGAGCAGGCAGTATCCGTGCGTGAACTCGGAAATTTCCGCGCGCCCAGCGAACCCGCCGCCGCGTTGCGCACGCCCGAGGAGTGGTACGCCGAAATCGAGGCGCTGCGCGCCGCGGGGCGTATCAAGGAAGCCGACACGGAGCTTGCGCGCCTCGAGACGGCCTATCCGGGCTGGCTCGAGCGCCACCGTCAGCAAAACCCTTGAACCTGCCGCAGCGCAGGACCTGGCTAGTGTTCGCGTTCATCGCGCTGGCCAATTTCGGCAATTTCTACGTCTACGACTCGATCGGCCCCGTCGCCGACCTGCTGCAGCGCCAGCGTGGCTTCAGCGATACGCAGATCGGCATGCTCAATGCCATCTACAGCCTGCCGAATATCGTGTTGCTGCTCGTGGGCGGCATACTCGTGGATCGCTACGGCGCGGCCCGCATGATGGTGTGGACCGGCAGCGTGTGCCTCGCGGGCACCCTGCTCACGGCGCTCAGCCCAGACTTCACGGGCATGGCTGCCGGGCGATTGCTGTTCGGCATCGGCGCCGAGACTTTCAACATCGCGACCCTCGCGGCCGTCGTGAAGTATTTCTCGAGCCGGCACCTCGCCTTCG
Organism: uncultured Steroidobacteraceae bacterium; assembly: GCA_964477175.1. Classification (GTDB taxonomy): domain Bacteria; phylum Pseudomonadota; class Gammaproteobacteria; order Steroidobacterales; family Steroidobacteraceae; genus SCUD01. Next base: position 8,448 of record CAYZDW010000117.1, read on the forward strand.
CGGTCGGTCTCAGCATCGCCATCGGTCGAGCGGGGGCGTTTTCCGCCGACATGTCGCCGACCTGGTTTGCCGGCGCCTATGCGGGAGGCTGGCAACCGCCACTCATCATCGCGACGCTGCTCGCGGCGCTGTCGCTGGTCATGGCCACGGGTTACTGGTGGCTGGATCGCCGCAGCGCGGTCAGCGCAAACGCGACCGGTGTCGCGCGGCGCATGCCACTCGGCGACGTGCTCCGCTTCGGTCCGGCCTACTGGTACCTGCTGGTGCTGTGCGTGCTCTGGTACTCGGTGATCTTCGCGTTCCGAAGCACTTTCTCGATCAAGTATTTCCAGCACGCGCACGGCCTCGAGCTCGCGGCGGCCGGAGCGATCAATGCCTGGGTATTCCTCGCGGCGCTGTTCGCGACGCCCGCGTTCGGCTGGCTGTGCGATCGCATCGGCCGTTATGCGCCAATGCTCGCGTTCGGCGCGCTGCTGCTGCCCATCGCGATTGCGGTCATGGCGGCGACGCACGGGTCGCTGTGGGTGGGGACCGTGCTGATCGGCGTGAGCTTCTCGCTGGTGCCCGCCGTGATGTGGCCGCTGACCGCCAGGCTCGTGCCGGAGCAGCGTCTCGGCACGGCGCTCGGCCTGATGTGGGTCGTGCAGAACGCCGGCATGGCCGGTGCGAATCTCGTGGCCGGCGGGCTCAACGATGCCTTCGGGGCCAGCGCCCTGAATCCAGCGGGCTACCAACCGATGATGCTGTTCTTCTTCACATCGGGCGCGCTGGGGTTCGGATTTGCATTGTTGCTCTGGATGACCGCAGGCCGTCGTCGTCACGAGGCCGTCACGCACGGCCAATAGAACGGGCCGGCCGAAGCCAGCGGGATCGCTGCTACAATCACGGCCCTGCGGCGGTCGCCCAGTGCCCGGAGTCCTGGATGAAGAAACCCGTCACCGTCACCATCACCGGCGCCGCGGGTCAGATCGGTTATGCGCTCGCCTTTCGCGTGGCCTCCGGCCAGATGCTGGCCAGCGACCAGCCGGTCAACCTGTATCTGCTCGAGATCACACCCGCGCTGCCCTCGCTGGCGGGCGTCGTCATGGAGCTGTCCGACTGCGCCTTCCCGACGCTGCAGCGCATCGTCGCGACCGACGATGCGCGCGCTGCGTTTCGCGCCTGCGATTACGCCATGCTGGTCGGCGCGCGGCCGCGCGGCCCCGGCATGGAGCGCAAGGATCTGCTGCTCGCGAACGCCCAGATCTTTTCGGCGCAGGGCAAAGCCATCAATGAGGTTGCGAGCCGCGGCGTGCGCGTGCTGGTCGTCGGCAACCCCGCGAACACCAATGCCCTGATCGCCGCGTCCAATGCTCCCGACATCGAGCGGCAGAACTTCACCGCGATGATGCGCCTCGACCACAATCGCGCCCTCGCGCAGCTCGCCGAGAAGACCGGCAAGCACACCACTGCGATCCGCCGCATGATCGTCTGGGGCAACCACAGCGCGACGCAGTACCCGGACATCAGCCACTGCACCGTGGCCGGCAAGCCCGCGCGTTCGCTGGTGGACACGCAGTGGTATCGCGAGCAGTTCATCCCGACCATCCAGCAGCGCGGCGCCGCGATCATCAAGGCGCGCGGCGCTTCTTCGGCCGCTTCCGCGGCGTCCGCCGCCATCGATCACATGCACGACTGGACACTCGGCACGCGGATGGGCGACTGGGTCAGCATGGCGGTGCCGGCCGACGGCAGCTATGGCATTCCCGAGGGCGTGATGTATTCGTACCCGGTGACCTGCAAGGGCGGGCGTTGCGCGATCGTGCAGGGCCTCGCAGTCGACGAATTCAGCCGCGGCCGCATGGATGCGACACACCGGGAGCTGCTGGAAGAACGCGAGGGCGTGCAGGACCTGCTCTCTGCGAGGTGAAGCCATGTCCCATGCCAGACACGCTGTATCGATCACCGCCGCGGGCCTGCTCGCGATGTCACTCGCGCCGGGACCTGCGCTCGCCCAGGAGAAAACCCAGAAGCCGCCCTTGCACGGATCGCACTGGATGGCGATTACTGGCAAGCCGCTCGCCGCGACCGCGGGCGCGCGCATCTTCGAGCGCGGCGGCAACGCCGTAGACGCCGCCTGCGCGATGCTCGCCGCATCCGCGACGATGTGGGACGTGCTGTCCTGGGGCGGCGAGACGCAGGCCCTGATCCATAACCCTGAGACCGGCCGCATCATCGCGATCAACGGTCTCGGAGTCGCGCCGAGTGGCGCAACCGTCGATTTCTTCCGCAGGAAGGAATTCAAGTACCCGCCCGCGCACGGGCCGCTCGCCGCGGTAACGCCGGGCACGCCCGGGGGGCTTTTCATGATGCTCGCCGAATACGGTCGGCTCTCGCTCGCCGACGTGCTCGCGCCATCGATCACGCTCGCCGACGGCTATCCGATCGATGCCGAGACCGCTGATCGCATCGAGGCCGAGAAGGAGAAGATCAAGCAGTGGCCTTATGCCAAGGCCGTGATGCTGCCGCACCTCGGCGAGGCGCGCGAGGCGCCGCAGGCCGGCGAGATATTCCGCCAGCCGGACCTCGCGGCGACGCTCCGCAAGCTGGTCGAGGCCGAGGCGCAGGCGCTCGAGGCCGGCAAGTCGCGCAAGGAAGCGATCATGGCGGCTTACGAACGCTTCTACCGCGGCGACATCGCGGATGTATTCGTGCGCAGCGTGCAGGAGCAGGGCGGATTGATAACGAAAAACGATCTCGCCAACTGGCGCGTCGAGTTCGAGGAGCCCGTCCACACGAACTACCGCGGCATCGACGTCTACAAGCTCGACCGCTGGGTTCAGGGCCCGGTGATGCTGCAGACACTCAACATCCTCGAGAACTTCGACCTCAAGGCGATGGGCTACAACAGCGCGCGCTATGTCCACACGATCTACCAGGCGATGAATCTCGCCTTTGCCGATCGCGACTTCTATTACGGCGACCCGTACTTCCCGCCTGAGGAGCCGATCAAGGGCCTGCTGTCCAAGGACTACGCGCGCGCGCGCGCGGCGCTCGTCAACGCCGAGCTGAACGACGCGGCCGTCGGCCCTGGCGATCCGTACCCGCATCAGGGCGAGACGAACCCCTATCTCAAGCCGCCGCCGCAGCCCGCGGCGGTCGCACGGTTCGATGCCGGTCGCTATGACGCCGCGACCAATCCCGACACGGGTTCTTTCTATCGGGGCACGACCAGTGTCATCGCGGCCGACAAGGAGGGATGGATCGTGTCGATGACACCGAGCGGCGGCTGGGTGCCGGCCGTCATCGCCGGGCGCACCGGCGTCGGCATGAGCCAGCGCATGCAGTCCTTCGTGCTGGACCCGGCCGAGAATCCTTTCAACCTGCCCGAGCCCGGCAAGCGGCCGCGTGCGACGCTGACGCCCTCGCTCGCGTTCAAGGACGGCAAGCCCTGGATGGCCTTCGCCGTGCAGGGCGGCGACACGCAGGACCAGAACCTGCTGCAGTTCTTTCTGAATGTCGTCGAATTCGGCATGACGCCGCAGCAGGCGGCCGAGGCGCCGAATTTCATCAGCTACCAGATGCACGACTCCTTTGGCCAGCACGAAATCTTTCCGGGCCGGATCCTGCTGAACGACGCGATCCCGGACTGGGTGCGGCGCGAGCTGCGTGCGCGCGGCTACAGGCCCGAGTACGGCTCGCGCACTTCGGGTCCGATCAACGCCATCCAGCTCGATCATGCGCACGGGACGCTGTGGGGCGGATCCAGCAATCACGGCGAGGATTACGGCATCGCCTGGTGATAGGCGTAAGATGCCGTGCACAGCTGCCACATCGGCAGGCTCAAAACAATCAATACGCGAAGGGGTTATCCATGAAATCGAGAATTTTCGGCCTGCTGGCCGCGGGCTTCTTATTGACTCCGGTGCTGAGCCAGGCGCAGGAAGAACACTGGAACGAAGGCCCGGTCTGGGAATGCAGTTCCTACCGGACTGCTCCGGGCATGTTCGATACCTACATCAAGTGGATCCGCGCTCATTCGGAGCCCATCAACGCCGAGGCGAAGAAGCAGGGCCTGATCCTGGACTTCAAGACCTTCCTCAAGGCGCCGAGCGACGTAAACGACTACGACGTGCTGTTCTGCACGCTGTATTCGAGCTACGGCAAGGCGCTCGATTACAACAAGGGCGACGACGACAAGTTCGAGGCCATCTCGGCCGCGCACTGGGCGACGGCGAATGAAGACAAGCAGACGGAAATGGCCAGCCCGCGGCTGGAAATGCGCAAGTATCTCGGCACCGTTCATGTCCGCGAGGTGATGCTGAAGCCGGCCTCCTAAGCCAGAATTCGGCTATCAGATGAGGAAGCCGGCGATCGCGCCGGCTTCTTTTTTGCACTGCAAACAACGCGAAATGCGGCCTGCGGCTTAGGGTGCATGCCCTAATCCCGCATTCCATCCTGAAAGCGGTATAAGGAGGCCGTGATCGTGTCAGCCCTCTGGTTGCTGCTGCTCGTCAGTCTGGTCCTGTGGCTCGCCTACCAGCACGCGAGCCTCGCGAAGGCGGCCGTCGTGCTGGGCGCGCTGCTGGTGGGTTACACCGTGTTTGGCGCCGGGCCGTTGTGGTGGAAGCTGACCCTCTGGGTGCTCTTCACGCCGCAAATACTCCTGAACATCCGCCCGCTGCGGCGCTCCCTGATCTCGCGCCGTTTCCTGCGCGTCTACAAGCGCATGCTGCCACCGATGTCCACGACCGAGCGCGAGGCGCTCGAGGCCGGCACGGTCTGGTGGGATGGCGAGCTTTTCACCGGCGGGCCGGACTGGAGCAAGCTGCTGTCCGCGAAGGCGCCGAAGCTCACGGCTGAGGAGCAGGCCTTCATCGACGGGCCTTGCGAAGAACTCTGCCGGATGATCGACGACTGGGACATCACTCACCGGCGCGCCGACCTGCCACCCGAAGTCTACGACTTCATCAAGAGGAAGGGCTTCTGGGCGATGATCATCCCGAAGCGGTACGGCGGGCTCGAGTTCTCCGCCTACGCGCATTCCTGCGTGATCGTGAAGATCGCGAGCCGCTCGGGCACCGTGGCCTCGACCGTGGTCGTGCCGAATTCGCTCGGGCCGGCGGAAATGCTGCTGCATTACGGCACCGAGGAGCAGAAGAATCATTACCTGCCGCGGCTCGCGCGCGGCGAAGAAATTCCCTGTTTCGGACTGACCGGTCCGCGCGCGGGCTCCGATGCGGGCTCCATCCCGGACACCGGCGTCGTCTGCAAGGGTATTTACCAGGGCCGCGAAGTCACCGGTATCCGGCTCAACTTCTCCAAGCGCTACATCACTCTCGCGCCGATCTCGACGATCATCGGCCTCGCGTTTCGCCTGTTCGATCCGGACCGCTTGCTCGCTGGCGAGAAAAGCGATTACGGCATCACCGTCGCACTCATCCCGCGCAACACGCTGGGCGTCACCATCGGCCGGCGGCATTTCCCGCTCAATGCGCCGTTCCAGAATGGCCCGATCCACGGCAAGGACGTGTTCGTGCCGCTCGATGCCATCGTCGGCGGGCCGAAGATGGCTGGCCAGGGCTGGCGTATGCTGGTCGAGCAGCTCTCGGTCGGCCGCTGCATCTCACTGCCGTCAATATCGACCGGG
>CAYZDW010000118.1:0-3297 GCA_964477175.1 uncultured Steroidobacteraceae bacterium
TCCATCGGGTGCAGGAGCTTGCGCAGGATCCACATCTTGGCGAGCTCGTCCTGGGCCGTGATCAGCTCTTCCTTGCGCGTGCCGGAGCGGTTGATGTTGAACGCCGGGTAGACGCGTTTTTCCGAGATGCGCCGGTCGAGATGGATTTCCGAATTACCGGTACCCTTGAACTCTTCGTAGATCACGTCGTCCATGCGCGAGCCGGTGTCGATCAGCGCGGTCGCGATGATCGTCAGCGAACCGCCCTCCTCGACGTTTCGAGCCGCGCCGAAGAAGCGCTTGGGCCGCTGCAACGCATTGGCGTCCACGCCGCCGGTCAGTACCTTGCCGGAGCTCGGCACGACCGTGTTGTAGGCGCGCGCGAGGCGCGTAATCGAATCGAGCAGGATCACGACGTCGCGCTTGTGCTCGACCAGGCGCTTGGCTTTCTCGATGACCATCTCGGCGACCTGCACGTGGCGGCTGGCCGGCTCGTCGAAGGTCGACGCGACGACCTCGCCCTTCACCGTACGCGTCATCTCGGTCACTTCCTCGGGCCGCTCGTCGATCAGGAGCACGATCAGGTAAAGATCAGGGTGGTTCCAGGTAATCGAGGTCGCGATGTTCTGCAAGAGCATCGTCTTGCCGGCCTTCGGCGGCGAGATGATCAGGCCGCGATGACCCTTGCCGAGCGGCGCCATCAGGTCGATCACGCGCGCCGTCAGGTCCTCGGTCGAGCCGTTGCCACGCTCGAGCTTGAGCCGCTTGGTCGGGTGCAGCGGCGTCAGATTCTCGAACAGGAGCTTGTGGCGCGCGCTTTCCGGCGTGTCGAAGTTGATCTCGCCGACTTTCAGCAGCGCGAAATAGCGCTCACCGTCCTTGGGCGGGCGGATCAGCCCTGAAATCGTGTCGCCGGTGCGCAGGTTGAAGCGCCGGATCTGGCTGGGGCTGACGTAGATGTCGTCCGGTCCGGCGAGGTAGGAGCTGTCGGCCGAGCGCAGGAATCCGAAGCCGTCCTGCAGAATCTCGAGCACGCCGTCGCCGTAGATGTCTTCGCCGCTGCGCGCATGCGCTTTCAGGATCGAGAAGATGACGTCCTGCTTGCGCTGGCGCGCCATGTTCTCGAGTCCCATGGACTCGGCCATCGTCACGAGTTCGTGGACCGGCTTGTTCTTCAGCTCGGTCAGATTCATGGAGCTGCGCGACGCAGCCAGCTCCTCCGGCGAGATGATGTCGCCTTCCGAGCCGTCGACATGATCGTCGACTGGAAGTCCTTCATTGCCGTGCCGCGGCCCGCCGCCGCCGCGATTGCGGTGTCCTTTTTGGCGATTGCGCGCCTGGTTGCCGAGATAGCCCCTCACAGGTGCTGGTCCAGCAATGCCGCCAGCTTCGACTTCCCGACCAGACCGACCTGTTGCGCCTCGGGGGCGCCGTTCTTGAACAGGATCAGCATCGGGATGCCGCGGACACCGTACTTGACGGGTGTATGGCGGTTGTCATCGATGTTGAGCTTGGCGATCTTGACCCGGCCCTCATAATCCTTGGCGAGGTCGTCGAGGATCGGGGCGATGGCCTTGCAGGGGCCGCACCATTCGGCCCAGAAATCGAGCAGGACCGGCAAATCCGACTTCAGGACATCGGATTCGAAGGTGGCATCGGAGGTGTGGACGATATTACCGCTCACGCGGGGGGTTCTCCTGGTCTACGGTTGATCGGTGACGGGCGAATGCCCGATACGGCACAATAAGGGTTCTGGCGCTGGAACTCTGGCTGCCTGTCAGGGTGCTTGCACATGCCCGGGGTCCCATTCAGGACGCTGCCGGAGTGCCGGTGGACGCGGATATTGGCGGGGAACCGCGCTGCTCAGATGCTTTTGTAGCGCGTCGGAGGGTAATTTTCAAGAGATGAATGCCACAGAAGTAGATATGTGACGCAACAGCAATTCTCCGAACTTTCGTTCACCGGCCTGCATTTACCCGATTCTGTCGCCCGCGGCATCGCCGATGCGGGCTTTGAACGCTGCACCCCGATCCAGGCGGAGACGCTCCCGCGCGCGCTGGCGGGGCTCGATGGTGCCGGCCAGGCGCAGACCGGCGCCGGCAAGACCGCCGCTTTCCTGGTGGCGCTGTTCACCCATTTGCTGCGCTACCCCGCGGGGGCTGACCGGCCTGGCACCTCGCCGCGCGCGCTGGTGCTCGCGCCGACGCGCGAACTTGCGATCCAGATCCATCGCGACGCGGAAATCCTGGGGCAGTACACGGGCCTGGCATTGGGCCTGGCTTTCGGCGGCGTCGATTACGACAAGCAGCGCCGGGCACTGCAGGCCGGCGTCGACGTCCTGATCGGCACGCCCGGGCGCATCATCGATTACTTCAGGCAGCACGTCTTCGACCTGCGCCATGCCCAGGTGCTGGTCCTCGACGAAGCCGACCGGATGTTCGACCTGGGCTTCATCAAGGACATCCGCTACCTGCTGCGACGCCTGCCGGCGCCCGAATACCGCCTGAACATGCTGTTCTCCGCGACACTGGCGCAGCGTGTGCTCGAACTCGCCTACGAGCACATGAACGATCCGGAGCTGATCCGCATCGAGCCCGAACGCGTCACGGTCGACCGGGTCCGTCAGGTCATCTATTACCCGGCGATGGAGGAAAAGGCACCGCTGCTCGTGCACCTGCTCACGACCATGGCGGCGACCCGCACGATGGTGTTCGTCAATACCAAGCGCCTCGCCGAACGCCTCGAGCTCGTCCTGCGTGCCAACGGCATCGTGGCGGCCGCAATGTCAGGCGACGTGCCACAACGCAAGCGCATGAGGATGTTGCGCGAGTTCCACCAGGGCAAACTCGCCGTGCTGGTCGCGACCGACGTCGCAGCCCGCGGTCTGCACATTCCGGACGTCAGTCACGTGTTCAATTACGACCTGCCACAGGACGCGCAGGATTACGTCCACCGCATCGGCCGTACCGCGCGCGCCGGGGCGGCGGGCGATGCGGTCAGCTTCGGCTGCGAGCAATACGTCGTTTCCATGCCCGACATCGAGTCGTTCATCGGCAACCGCATACCGGTCGGCAGCTTCGACCCGGCCGAACTGCCCACACTCAAGCCCGGCTACCTGGCGCCGCGCCAGGACTACGATGAGGACGCGGGGGCGCTGCCGTACCACCGCCGCCGGCCCGAACAGGGCCGGAATGACCATCGCGGCGGCAGACCGCGTGCCCAGCCGGCTGCCCGTTCGGAGCGCGGCGAAAGCACGGTGCCGGTCGCGCCGGTCGCGGCGCCGGCCGACGAGGCAGCGCCGGCCAGGAAGCGCCGACG
>CAYZDW010000119.1:0-4342 GCA_964477175.1 uncultured Steroidobacteraceae bacterium
GGGTTCGATTCCCATCACCCGCTCCATCCTGAACCATGGATAAGCTGTTATCCGGGCTGCTCGGCGGCGTGCTGATCGGGTTGTCGGCGACTTTGCTGCTCTGGTCCATCGGCCGGATCGCCGGGATCAGCGGCATCGTCAACGGCCTGACGAGCGCTCCGCGCTCCGACCGCGCCTGGCGCGCGGCCTTCCTGCTCGGCCTGATGGCAGCGGGTGGGATCGCGATGCAGTTCCTGCCATACGCACCTTCGCGTTCGCAAACCGGTTCGACGCTGTTCCTGCTGCTGGCCGGGTTGCTGGTCGGATTCGGCACGCGCATGGGTGGCGGCTGCACCAGCGGGCACGGAGTCTGCGGCCTCGGGCGCCTGTCGAGGCGATCACTTGCCGCGGTGCTCGTCTTCATGGGCACGGCGATCGCGACGGTGTTCGTCATGCGTCACCTGATCGGAGTGCCGGCATGAAATCGAGTGTGCTGGCGGCGCTCGTTTCGGGCGCGCTGTTTGGCCTGGGGCTCGCGATCTCGGGGATGACGGACCGTTTCGTCGTGCTGGGTTTCCTGGACCTGTTCGGCGCATTCAATCCGACACTGGCCTTCGTGCTGACCGGCGCGGTCGCCGTCACCGCAATCGCATTTCGCTTCGTGCTGCGCCGGCCGCGGCCCGTCTTCACAGCTGGATTCCAGCTGCCAGCGGCCACCGCCGTCGATCGGCGACTGCTGCTCGGCGCGGCCATTTTCGGCATCGGCTGGGGGCTTGTCAGATTCTGTCCAGGTCCCGCGCTCGTTGGACTCGCCGGCGGCCTGCGTGACGCGCTGATTTTCGTGCCGGCCATGCTGGCCGGAAGCTTCAGCCACTATCTGCTGGAACGACGCGCTAAGATCGGCGAGGAATGACGGACACCCGCGATTCGCTGATCGCCGCTGCGCGAGCCTGCTGCCGGCAGTCGCACTCGCCGTATTCCGGCATCCGTGTCGGGGCCGCGGTCCGCGCCGCGAGCGGTGCCGTGTACATCGGCACCAATGTAGAGAATGCGGCCTATCCGCTCGGCAATTGCGCTGAAGTCAGCGCGATCGCGGCCGGTGTGCAGTCCGAGGGCGTCGCATTTCGTATCGCCGAAATCGCGGTCTGGGCGACGGATCGCGATGGCCGGACACTTGCGTGTTCGCCCTGCGGCGGATGCCGGCAGCGCATCCGCGAGCTCGCCACGAACGGCGCCGTCGCGATTCACTTCCCGTGGCGCGAGGGTGAAATTCGCACGGTCGCTCTCGACGATCTGCTGCCATTTGCGTTCTTCCTGCCGGCAGGCCCGCCAGGGCGATGAACGCCGACGGGCCAGCAACGGCCGCGCGCGAGCTGGCAGTACTCGATCTGACCAGCCTCGGCGAGGACGACACGACCGCCAGGATCGCAGGACTGTGCGAGACCGCGGCGAGCGGCGGGCATCCAGCGGCTGTCTGCGTCTACCCTGAGCACATCGAAACGGCGCGCAGGGTACTGGACGCGCAGGGTGCGGCCGATGTCGCAGTCGCGACCGTCGTGAATTTTCCGGAGGGCAGCAACAACCTTGGCCGCGCGCTACGCGAAACCGGGCGCGCGCTCGCCGCCGGTGCCGACGAGATCGACATCATGTTCCCCTGGCGCGCGTATCTCGGCGGCGATCGCGAAGCGGGCCGCTGATGCTGCAACGGTGCAAGGACATCTGTGGCGCGCGGCTCCTGAAAGCGATACTCGAAACGGGCGAGCTCGGCGATCCACTGCTGATCCGCGAGCTGTGCCTGGTAGCACTCGATTCGGGTGCAGACTTCATCAAGACGTCGACGGGCAAGAGCGCCAGGGGTGCGACAATTGAGTCTGCGCGCGTAATTCTCGAATGCTTGCGCGAGCGCGATGGCCGGGGTGGATTCAAGGCCGCCGGTGGCATCCAAAGCATCGCGGAAGCCGGTCGTTACCTGGCCCTGGCGGATGAGATCCTGGGTCCGGATCGGCGCCAACTCACTGCTTAAGGAGCTAAGATCCGTTTTGAATCAACAGGATAAATGATGACGGCGCCTTCCACGAGCGATACGCCTCTCTCCTGGATTCCGCAGGAGGCTATCCGGCGCAAACGCGACGGCGAGACGCTCGGTGCCGACGATCTGCGCGCGCTCGTGCGCGGCATGGCCGACGGCAGCCTGGCAGACGCACAGGTCGCTGCACTCGCGATGGCGGTCTATTTCCGCGGCATGACGCACGCCGAATGCGCTGGTCTCACACTCGCGATGCGCGACAGCGGGGATACCTTCGACTGGCGCAATGAATCGCTGCCGGGGCCCGTGCTCGACAAGCATTCAACCGGCGGCATCGGCGACCTCGTGTCACTCGCGCTCGGCCCGATGCTCGCCGCCTGCGGCGCCTGGGTGCCGATGATCAGCGGCCGTGGACTCGCGCACACCGGCGGCACGCTCGACAAGCTGGAAGCGATTCCCGGATATCGTTCGCGGCCGGAGCCGGAACTCGTGCGTAGCACGCTGCGCAAGGCCGGGGTTGCGATCATCGGTGCAGGCGGGCGAATCGCGCCGGCCGATCAGCGCCTCTATGCGATCCGCGACGTGACTGCGACCGTCGATTGCATTCCGCTGATCGTCGCGTCGATCCTGTCCAAGAAGCTGGCGGCGGGGCTCGATGCGCTCGTGCTCGACATCAAGACCGGCAATGGCGCCGTGATGACCGACCCGAATCGTGGCCGCGAGCTGGCGGCACGCATGATGGATACCGCGGCCGAGGCGGGCCTGCGCGCTTCAGCGCTACTGACCGACATGTCCGAGCCACTCGCGCGTTCCGCGGGCAATGCGCTGGAAGTGCATGAGGCGCTCAGCATTCTGCGCGGCGAGCCGGCCGATGCGCGTCTCATGGAAGTCACGCTCGCGCTTGGCGTCGAGGTGATGCTGCTTGGCGGACTCGCCGCAAATGCCAGCACTGCGACGACGGCGCTCACGAGGACACTTGCAAGCGGCGCGGCCGCCGAGCGATTCGCGCGCATGGTCGCGAGCCTCGGCGGGCCGGCGGACTTCATGGAGCGGCCTGATCGCTATCTGGCGGCGGCACCGGTCATCGTGGATGTGCCTGCACCAAGCGAAGGCTTCGTCACCGCGATCGACACGCGTGCGTTGGGCCTTGCGGTGGTTGCGCTCGGTGGCGGGCGCACGTCGCCCGGACAGGCGGTGGATCCCGCCGTGGGCCTCGACCGGCTGGCGTCACTCGCACAGCCGTTGCGGGCCGGCATGCCGCTTGCGAGGGTGCACGCGGCGAACGCGGATGCCGCGCAGAAGGCGGCACGCGCCGTTACTCGAGCTTATGCAATTGGCGAAGCGCTGCCCGCGCGGCCGGAATTGATCGAGAGGATCGAAGGCCGGCAGGGAGCCTCTAATTGACTCCCGCATGAGGCGCGTAACCCGCAGGGACCGGGCGATTTTCGTCCCTGGCGACGTCGCTCGTCGCTCATGTATCTAGATACACATCGCTCGTCGCTTCTTGCCAGGAACGAAAATCGCGCACGGTCGCGCCCATGCGGGAGTCAATTAGAGGCTCCTTAGACCGCGCGCCGCGGCCGGAAGTGCCGCGTTGGCCATGCGGCGCGCCGGGCTGGCGATGCCTGTTCCATGCGCTGCACCGGCGCTGCATGATCGGTGCGCGCAAATGCGGGCGTCGGCGCGAATGGCACTGCCTGACGCATCGTCCTCTCGATGTCCCTGAGTAAGGACGTTTCGTCTTCGGATACGAGCGATACGGCGTGACCGTCATTGCCCGCACGCGCCGTGCGGCCGATACGATGCACGTAATCCTCTGGCACATGCGGCATGTCGTAGTTCACGACCTGTGGCAGTTCCCGGATATCCAGCCCGCGTGAGGCGACTTCGGTCGCAACGAGCGCCGTGAGCTTGCCGGCCTTGAAGTCAGCAAGTGCGCGTGTTCGTGCAGCCTGGCTCTTGTTGCCGTGAATCGCGGCGGAACGGATGCCGGCCCGCTCAAGTTGCTGGGCCAGGCGATTCGCGCCGTGCTTGGTGCGGGTGAATACCAGCGCCTGATGCCAGCGACCCTCGCCATTGGCGCCGTTCTGGAACAGGTGCACCAGCAGGTGCCGCTTGTCGTCCTTCGCGACGCGAAATGCGCGCTGCACGACGCGATCCACCGTGCTGTTCGGGGGTGTCACCTCGACCTGGACCGGGTTCGTCAGGATGCGCGCGGCGAGCACGCGTATTTCCGGCGTGTAGGTTGCCGAGAACATCAGATTCTGGCGTTGCGCGGGCAGCAGCTTGATCACGCGCCGGATGTCGTGGATGAAGCCCATGTCCAGCATGCGGTCG
>CAYZDW010000120.1:0-3390 GCA_964477175.1 uncultured Steroidobacteraceae bacterium
TACCGGCGCGCGGCATGAACGCAGCCGGCAATGACATGCCGCGGAAGGCGCGACGCGGGCTCGAACGGGCTGCGAGCTTGGCACTGCTCGCGAACACTAATGCACCCGCCATGCCGCGGCGCAGCCTGGCGCATTCGGGCGGCTGCGCCGCGATCGCCATCGCGCCAGCCGGGTGCCTGGCGGGTGTTGACATCGAAGCCACGACGCCCCGGGATGTGCACAGCATTGCGCAATTCGCCTTTGCGCCCGATGAGACGGGGCAGTTTCAGTCGCTCGCCGAGCCTGAGGCGACAGCGCGGTTCTACCTCCTGTGGACGCTCAAGGAGGCCTTTGCCAAGGCGCTCGGCATGCCGCTGCTGGCAGCGATGCGCGATTGCTCGTTTGTCCGCCACGAAGGCCGCTGGACCGCTCGGGTCCCGCCGACCGCGCCGTGGCGGGCGATCGCATTCGCACCGCGGCCGGCGCTCACGCTCGCGGCGGTGATCATCGGACAGCGCGGCGCTGTGCGCGATGGCTGGATATGCCGGGAATGGCCCGGGCCCGTGACGGAATCGTGGCCGCTGCTCGCGACTCTCACTGGCGGCGGCTTCCAGCATCAGCGATAAGCGGCTGACAGATTGCGCATCGTGCCCTCGATCCAGCCCTGAACCTCCGCGTTGAGTTCGCGCGGATCGCGCCCGGCCGTTTCGATCGGCGGCCCGATCACGACGCGAATCAGGCCGGGTTTCTTCAAGAGGCCGCGCCGCGGCCAGAAGTCACCGGCGTTGTGCGCGACCGGAATCAGCTTCGCCCCCGTCTGAGAGGCCAGCAGCGCGCCCGACATGCCGTACTTACGGGTCTCGCCGGGCGCGACCCGCGTGCCTTCGGGAAAGATCAGGACCCAGATGCCGGCCGCGAGTCGCGCGCGCCCCTGTTCGAGAATCTGGTTAACGGCGCGGTGGCCGGCGCCGCGGTCGATCGCGATACCCCGCATCAGCCACGTCGCCCAGCCGACCAGCGGAATCCAGAGGATTTCGCGCTTGTAGACCCAGGCCTGCGGCGGAAACACGACCATCTGTGCCATCGCTTCCCAGGCCGAGGTGTGCTTCCACATCGAGATGTGCGCGCCCGCGCGCGGAATGTTCTCGCGGCCTTCGACGACCCAGTCAAGCCCGCAGAGGGTTTTCGCGAGCCACAGGTTCGAGCCCGCCCAGCCGCGCGCGAAGTAGTACAGGCGGCGAAACGGCAGCCAGCCGAACAGCGTGATTACCGCGCCCCAGACCGGCGAGCCGAGGAACAGCAGGGCCGTGAAGAGGAGGGAGCCGAGCCATTGCAGGGGGGCAATCCGGCGCCACCACGGGACCCCGCTGGGCGGCCTCTGGGAATTGTCTTTATATGCCATCAGTTGACTGAAATATGGATGTGTATAGACATCCGGAATTTTGGCTTTTCAGCCAGGCAGGCGCGATAAATTGGCGGTGTGCTGGAACAGCCGTTGCAGCGCCGCGAGCAACGCCAGGCGGTTCGCGCGCACGGCGGGATCTTCCGCCATCACCATGACGCGATCGAAGAACGAATCCACGGCCGGCCGCAACGTGGCAAGCCGGCGCATCGCGTCGCCGTAGCGCTGGCCCGCGAGCGTCCCTTCGATCTCCACCCGCAGTTCATCGAGCGCGGCAGCGAGTTGCCTTTCGGCCGGATCGGTCAGCAAGTTCGCATCGACGCGCAACCCGGCCTGCCCGCCGGACTTGCGGAGGATGTTGCCGATCCGCTTGTTCGCAGCGGTCAGGCTCGCGGCCTCGGGAAGCGCCAGGAAGGCGACCAGCGCGCGCAGCCGGGCATCGAAATCGAGCGGCGAGACCGGGCGCATGTCGAGCACGGCGTCGAACATCTCGGTCGTCACACCCGGGGCGCCCTCCAGGTACCAGGCGCGCAGGCGCTCCATCATGAAGTCATAAACCCCGTCCACGACAGTATCCGCCGCGGGCGGCAACTTGCCGTCCGCGAGGCGCGACATGTCGGCGCGCACCGAATCGAGGGCCGCGGCGATGAGTTCCCGCAGGTCCAGGCCGATGCGCTTCTCGATGAGGATCCTGAGCACGCCGAGTGCAGAGCGGCGCAGGCCAAAGGGATCTTTCGCGCCGGTCGGTTTCTGGCCGATCGCGAAGATGCCGACGATCGTGTCGAGCTTGTCGGCAACCGCGAGCGCGCGCCCCGCGCCGGTCGCGGGCAGCGCGTCGCCGGCGAAGCGCGGCAGGTATTGCTCGGCGATGGCAGCTGAAACTTCGGCCGACTCGCCGTCACGCAGCGCGTAGTAACGGCCCATGACGCCCTGCAACTCCGGGAACTCGCCGACCATCGCGGTCAGCAGATCGCACTTGGCGAGTTCAGCGGCGCGCTGCACCGCGGACACGTCGCTGCCAGCCAATTGCGCGATCTGCGCCGCGAGCGCCGTGATGCGCGCGGTCTTGTCGGCCAACGACCCCAGGCGCGCCTGGAAAGTCACGGCCGCAAGCGCCTCGCGCCGAGTGGCCAGCGGTTGTTTCCGGTCCGTTGCGTAGAAAAAAGCGGCGTCGGTGAGGCGCGGCCGGACCACGCGTTCATTGCCGGCGCGCACCTGCGCCGGATCTCGGCTTTCGATGTTGGCGACGGCGACAAAGAGCGGCAACAGCGCGCCATTGGCCGAACGCACCGGGAAGTACCGTTGGTGATCCTGGAGTGTCGCGATCAGCACTTCAGATGGAAGCTCGAGGAAGCGCGCATCGAAGGCGCCAGCGATCGGCATGGGCCATTCGCAGAGCGCGGCCACCTCCTCGAGCACGCCTGCATCGATCAGGGCCTCGCCGCCGACAGCCTGCGCGGCGGCAATGACACCCGCGCGGATGCGCTCGCGGCGCGCGGCAAAATCGACGAGCACGAATCCGCGTTTCTCGAGTGTGGCGACATAGCCGCCCGGCGAGCGCAGCACGATGGGCTTCGGAGCATGGAAGCGATGGCCGTGGGTCGTGCGCCCTGCCTTGAGGCCCAGGAGTTCGCCGTCGATCACATCGTTGCCGTGCAGCATGACGACCCAATGCGCGGGGCGCACGAACTGGGTCTCGCCCGCGCCCCAGCGCATGCGCCGCGCGATCGGAAGCTGATCAAGGGCGCGTTGCACGATCGCGGGCAGCAGCTGCGCCGCCGGCGCTCCCGGCCGCGTGACGGAGCAGAACAGGAATTCGCCTTTCGGCTCCGTGATGCGCGTCAGCGTCCCGACCGCGACGCCGCAAGATTCCGCGAAAGCGAGCGCTGCGCGGGTCGGTTGCCCGGCCGCATCGAAGGCGGCCGAAACTGGCGGGCCACGCCGCTCGAGTTTCTGCTCGGCCTGGGTCTCGGCGAGCCGGCGCACGAACTGGGTCTCGCCCGCGCCCC
>CAYZDW010000121.1:0-4394 GCA_964477175.1 uncultured Steroidobacteraceae bacterium
ATGAGCACGGATGCGCGGGCGGCGACGCTGCTCGGGCGGCTCGTCAATGTCCGGCCGGCCGAGACCGCGGGGCTGATCGCGGCGTTTGCCTACAACTTCCTGCTGTTCACCGCTTACTACATCCTGCGCCCGCTGCGCGACAGCATGGGCGTGACCGGCGGCGTTCATGCCCTCGACGACCTGTTCTGGTTCACCTTTCTCGGCATGCTGCTCGCGGTTCCGTTGTTCGGCTGGATCAGCGGCCGCTACCGCCGCTCGGTGTTTCTGCCGTGGACCTACGGGTTTTTTGTCATCAACTTGAGTGTGTTCTGGGCCGTGTTCAACGCGTTCGAGGACGACACCTGGCCGGCGCGCGTGTTCTTCGTCTGGGTCAGCGTTTTCAATCTGTTCGTTGTGTCGGTGTTCTGGAGCTTCAAGGCCGACCTGTTCAATAAGGAGCAGGCTGGGCGAATGTTCGCCTTCATCGCCGGCGGCGCCAGCACCGGCGCGATTACCGGCTCCGGCCTGACCGCGTTCTTCGCCAAGGAACTGGGCGACATCAACCTGTTGCTGGTCTCCGCGACGATGCTCGGGGCGACGCTGTTCCTGATGCGCTACCTGCTGCGCTGGAGCGCGGGCCGCGCGAGCGAGGGCGACCGCATTGCGGAGCGCCCGATCGGAGGCAATCCCTTCGCCGGCATTACACTGGTGCTGCGCTCGGGCTACCTGGCCGGCATCGCGCTGTTCGTATTCCTGATGGCGGCCGTGACGACCTTCCTGTACCTTCAGCAGGCCGCCCTGCTGGAAATCCATTTTCCTGACAGTTCGGAGCGCACGGCCTTTCTCGGGCGGATCGACCTGATCGTCAGCCTGATCGCGCTACTGTTGCAACTGCTGGCGGTCGGCCGGCTGACGGCGCGCCTCGGCGTGACGACGATGCTGGTCTCCGTACCGGTGATCGTCGCAGCCGGTTTCCTGCTGATCGCGGCCTCACCGACGCTTGCGACGCTGGTCGCGGTCTATGTCGTACGGCGCGTCGGGCAGTACGCGGTGACGCGCCCCAGCCGCGAGATCCTCTACACGACGGTGGATCGCGCGTCGAAGTACAAGGCCAAGAACTTCAACGACACGGTGGTCTATCGCGGCAGCGACGCGGTGGTCGCCTCGATCCACGAGGCGGTTGTGAGGCTTTTGACGTTGGGGCTTGCCGGCATCGCCTGGTTGGGCGCGGGTGTCGCGGTCGCGTGGGCCGTCGTCGCGATTTTCCTGGGCCGCGCCCACGAGCGCACGGCTCCCGCCCGGCCGGCCGGCTGATCAGTCTTTGAGTTCGAAGCGAACGCGCGCCGCGACACGCTGGTCGACGATGACGCCGTTGACCACGCGCGGCTCGTAGCGCCAGCGCGCCACCGCATCGAGCGCGGCGCGCTCGAATACTTCCGCAGGCTCGGCCGCGCGCACCGTCGCGTCGCGCGTCGTGCCGTCGCTCGCCACGGTGAACTCGATGTCCACCCATCCCGCGATACCCCGCTCGAGTGCCCGCGGCGGGTATTGCGGTGCTACGAAGTAAGTGCGGCGCAGTGCATTTTCCGGAAGCACCGCGGGTTCCGGCGGCCTGGACTTTGCGGCGCGCGCCGCTGCCGCTGCGGCGGCGATGGCGGCGACGTCTGAACTCGGCGCACCGAAGTCGACGGCCGCTTTCAACAGGGTGTCGACACTGCCCGTGTTGCCTGCCGTGACCAGTCGGCGCGCACCCGCTAACGCCTTCGCCGAGAGCAGGGCACTGGCTTCCGACAGTCCTGCGTAAGCAGGATCCGAGGCACGCAGCAGGTCCAGGTAATGCCGGGCGGAGTCGGCGACCGGCTCGACCAGGCGGTCCTGGGCGATGCGCTGGTTGGCGAGCATGAGGAGCCTCGCGCGGTCCTCGCGCGGGTTGTCGAGTCTTGCGATCTCGAGTTCGGAACGCAGCACCGCCACTTCGGGGCGATTGACGTCGAGCGCGACAGCGTGATGCACCCAGTCACCGGCCTCGTCGAGGCGGCCTTCGCGCATCGCCTTGCGCGCGTTGCTCTGCAGCAACGAGGCGAGCGCCGCGACGCCCTGCTGTACGCCCGGATCGGCCGGATCAATGCGCTGCGCTGCCAGCAGATAGGCATGCGCGCTGTCATTGCCGCCGACCAACTGATTGCTGCGCATGCGCTCGTTAGCGAGCAGGACCAGTCCCTGCACGCGGCTCGCGGCAGTACGCGCGACGGTAGGCTCGGGCGCGACCGCCGTGCCCGCGGAGCGCATCGGCTTGCCGGGATTCGCGACGCGTTCGCGTTCGCGTTCGAGCTGGGTCGAGAAGAACTCCAGGCGCGGGTGATCGGGACGTGCGGAGCGTGCCGCGTCCACGGCGCTCGCGAGCCGCGCCAGGTCCTGGTCCAACAGCGCCTGCTCGGCCTGCGCCAGGAGTTCATCGGCGACCCGATCGATGCCCCGTTGCGCCACCCGGTTGTCTGGATCGCGCGCAAGTACCGCGCGGTAGAGTTCGAGCGCATTGCTTTCGGGTGGCTCGACGAGCTGGCCCTGCGAAAGTGCGAGGCCGGCGGCATCCAGCAGCTTCTGAACCGCAGAATCCCGGCTCGCGGCGACAGATGTGGGCTGCCCGTCATCGGTGTCTGGCAGCAGGTCCCCAAGTCGTTCCCAGGGCTTCAAGGTCGCGAGCAGGAAAATGATCAGCGCGAGCGGAATCAGGAGCAGGCTGCGCCGGAACCAGCGGCGTATCCCTGCGGTGTCGAGCTTGATCGCCGGCAGTGCGAAAGCCGGGAGCTTGATGGCGGATATCCCGGCCGGACGCGGCGCGGCGGCCGGCGCATCGGCGCTCTTCTGCTGGCGGCGGAGCGTCGCATCCACGAAATTGCGGATGCGGTCCGCCGAAGCCGGCTTGTGCAGGAAGCGAAAAATGACGCCCTGCGAGACCAGCTCCGCGAGCTCGGCCTCGTCATCGCGGCGGCCCGCCACGATGATCGCGAGATCCGGGAACTGCTCGTGTACTTTGGTGACGAGTTCGCGAGTGTCGTGATCGGCCAGCGACGAGTCGGCCAGCAGCACTGCATTGCCGGCCGCGACGATCAGGTCGGCGGCGTGGGCCGCGTCATCGGCGCGCCAGACACGATGATTTCCGGCGAGCGAATCGCGCAGCAGATCGATCAGCGCCGGGTCCGCAGACAGGACGACGACGTTCGCGCCGGTAGACTGCGACGGTGAAGTCGCACGCTCCCCATTCGGCTTTTCGACGTCTGAATAGTCGATGTGCACGGTACCCTGGATGTAACAAACCCGCGCAAAAATGCCTCGACACGGGCCCGGAAGCCGGTGGCGTACTGGCACTGACAATCTTTGACAAAATCCGTCGTGGCGAACGAGACACAGGTCAAGTTTCCCGCCTTGGCCGCGTGACAGAGTTCGAAAAAACCTATCCCTTCCGTGACTTGCGGCAATGGTCCTCCAGGGTACCCCCAAGGAGTTCCAAGGCGTTGCTGGCACGCCACAGTGGATTCGCATTCTTCGGTTTTCACCGAATTATGTGAATCTCGACAGCGGCCCATGTGCCCCGTAAGGTGGCCCGGCCTTGGAGGGTCAGGGTCGCATGCCGGGAGATCCGAGCATCAAGCATCAGATCGCATTCGTATCGAGCCTGCCAGCCGAGCATTACCACCAGCTCGAGACATTGCTGTTTTTCAATGAACGCCAGGACCGCGTCCGGCACGGCATCGTCACGGCCATCGACCGCTATGGCCCGCCCGAGATCGTCGTCGACGGAGAATCGTTGCGCGTACGCGTCGCCGGCCCGTCCGAGGCGCAGTGCCTGTTCGCCATCGAGCGCGAGGGTAAGGTTTCGCGGCCGGTCGGCGTGATCCTTTACGTGCGCGACAGCTTTGAGCGCATCACCGTCCTGCATCTGGTCGTCGCAGGTGCCTATGCCGCCGGCGGCCCGCGCGCCAAGTTCAATCTGCTGCTGCGCCTGGTGCAGGCCGTCAAGCGGGTCGCGCGCTGCACCTCCGGCATCCGCCATGTCGAAGTGCTCTACTCGCAGAACAGGCCGCGCGCCGCCTTCGCGTGAGCACCCTGCACGCGGTTATCATGTAACCGCACCTCGACGCAGGAGACCATCATGATCAGCTTTATCCGCTCGCTGCTCGCCGCCGCGCTCTTCGTGCTCGCCGCCGCGCCAGCAGCAGCCGGCTCGCGCGAGGAACTCGATGCCGAGGTCCGCGAGGCCATCAACGAGCTGTACAAGTATTCGAGCGCCGCGAAGGAGCTGACCGGAAAGTCAGTCGGGATGCTCGTGTTTCCGAAGGTCATCAAGGGCGGGATCGGGATTGGCTACGAATACGGCGAGGGCGCGCTGTTGATCGGCGGGAAGACGGTCGGGT
>CAYZDW010000122.1:0-4936 GCA_964477175.1 uncultured Steroidobacteraceae bacterium
GCGTGCCGGTCTCGCTTTCCTCCGAGGTCGTGCCGGAGATGCAGGAGTACGAGCGCACGGTCACGACCGTCGCCAATTCCTACGTGCGACCGGTCGTACAGCGCTACGTGCGCAACCTGAAGGACAAGCTTGCAACGCAGGCCGGCCGCGTGAAGCTGCACATCCTGCGCTCCGACGGCGGGCTCGCCTCCGCGGCCTCGGCCGAGGAATATCCGGTGAACCTGCTGATGTCCGGCCCGGCCGGCGGCGTCACCGGCGCACTGTGGGTCGCGTTGCAGGCCGGCTTCCAGAATCTTCTGACGGTGGACGTCGGCGGCACCTCGACCGATGTCGCGCTGATCATGAACGGCGCGCCGCGCCTGCGGCGCGAGACGACTGTCGGCGACGTGACCGTGCGCGCTTCCTCCGTGGACGTGCGCAGCATCGGCGCCGGCGGCGGCTCCATCGCGCACGTGCCGGAGCTGACGAAGGCGCTGCGCGTCGGACCGCAATCCGCGGGCGCGGACCCGGGACCGGCGGCCTATGGCCGCGGCGGCACGGAGCCGACCGCGACCGACGCCAATGTCGTGCTCGGTTATCTGCCGGAACTACAGCGGCTCGGCGGCGAGCTGGAGTTGAAGCGCGAACTGTCGGCCAAGGCGGTCGGCAAAATCGCCGCCGCACTCGGCAAGTCGCTCAAGGATGCGGCGCTCGGCATCTATGACATCATCAACGAGAACATGGTCGGGGCGCTTCGGCTCGTGTCCGTCGAGCAGGGCCACGACCCGCGCGACTACGCGCTGATTGCCTTCGGCGGCGCGGGCCCCCTGCACGCGAATGCACTCTCGCAGCTGCTGGGCTCCTGGCCATCCATCATCCCGCCCGGCCCGGGCGTGCTTTGCGCACTCGGCGATGCGACGACGGCGCTGCGCGATGAGTCCGCGCGCACCTACATCCGCAGGTTTTCCGAGACCTCGCCGCGCGAGGTCGCGAAGATCCTCGAACAACTGTCGGCCACCGCAGCCAAGGCGCTCGAGCGCGAGAAGGTGCCCCTCGCCGAGATGAAGCGCAGCTACCAGGTGGACGTGCGCTACCACGGCCAGGGCCTGCGGCTCACGATCGACGTGGATATCCGCGCGCTGAAGAAGCGCGGCCTGAAGGCAATTTCCGAGCCCTTCGACGAGGAGCACAAGCGGCTCTTCACCTTCGCCCTGCCGCTCGAACACGAATTCGTCGCGCTGCGCGCCGTCGTCCAGGCTCGCGGGATCTCGCTGCGGCAGGCGGCCACCGCGCGCGGCGGCCGTGACCCGAAGGCCGCCGCGGCCGGCACACAGGTGGCTTACATGGACCGCAAGAACCTGAAGGCGACGGTCTACGACCGTGTGCAGCTCAAGGCCGGCAACCGCATCCGCGGCCCGGCGATCGTCATGGAGATGGACTCGACGACGGTCGTGCTGCCGAGGCACACGGGGCTCGTGGACCGCCTTGGCAACATTTTGATTTACCCCGATTCCCACAAAGAGTAACCCATGCCCGCGAAGATCATCGAGCGCAACAAGAAGCCCTTCAGGAAGGTCAAGGTCGACAGCGTCACGATCGACATCATCGAGAGTGCGCTCAGGAACGCCCGCTTCGAGATGGACACCGTGCTGTTCCGCACCGCGATGTCGCCGGGCATCCGCGAGCAGCACGACGAGTTCCCGATGATCGCGAACCTCGAAGGCAAGATGGTCGTCGGCCAATTCGGCTCGTTCATCGGAGGCTTCATGCAGGGTTACGACGGAACCGTCGACGAAGGCGACGTGTTCTTCACTAACGACCCGTACTCGGTCAACGGCGCAATCAGCCACATTAACGACTGGCTGCTGCTGATGCCGGTCTTCAAGGACGGCCGCGTGATCGCCTGGGCCGCGATGTTCGGCCACATGACCGACGTCGGCGGCAGGGTGCCGGGCTCGCTGCCGACCGACGCGCGCACCTTCTACGAGGAGGGTGTCGCCGTGCCGCCGGTCAAGATCATCCGCGGCGGCAAGCTGCAGGACGACCTGCTGCAGCTGATCCTGCACAACTGCCGGCTGCCGACCTGGAATTTCTCCGACTTCAACGCCATCGTCGCGGCGCTTCGCACCGCTGCACTGCGCTGCCTCGAGCTCAGCGCACGCTTCGGCGATGACGTGTTCTATTCGGCGATGGACGCGATGCTCGAGCGCAACAAGCGCGCGATGCGCGAGTTGATCCGGCGCACGGTCCCGGAGAAAAAGCAGTACTTCGAGGACTACGTCTGCGATGACGGCATGAACATGGGGCCGTACAAGATCGCCTGCACCATGTGGCGCGAGGGTGACAAGTGCATCTTCGATTTCGCCGGCACCGACCCCCAGTCGATTTCCTCGATCAACTTCCTGCTAAACGAGGAAATGTTCAAGATGTTCGCCGGCGTCTACATGATCATGGTCTTCGACCCGCAGATCCTGTTCAACGACGGCTTCTACGACCTGATGGACGTGCGTATCCCCGAGGGCACGCTGCTGAAGCCGGTGAAGCCGGCCGCGCTCTCCTGCCGCACGCACGCGCTCGGGCGCATCTTCGACATCCTGGGCGGGCTCCTTGGCCAGGGCAATCCGGCGTTCATGTGCGCGGCGGGATTTTCGGACAGCCCGCACTTCATGTACTCGGGCTACGACAAGGACGGCGAGTGGTACCAGCTCTACCAGATCGGCTTCGGCGGCATTCCCGGCAAGCCCTTCGGCGACGGCCCCGACGGGCATTCACTGTGGCCGTCGTTCACCAACGTGCCGAACGAATTCCTCGAGAGCTATTTTCCGCTGCGCATTGACATCTACGAGACGATTCCGGACTCCGGCGGGCCGGGCAAGTTCCGCGGCGGCAATGGGCTGCGCATAGGCTACTATTTCCTGGAGCCCGGCGAGATCTCGATCCACGACGACCGCTGGCTGACTTATCCCTGGGGCGTCAACGGCGGCCTGCCGGGCGCGCGCAGCCGGAAAAGGCTGCAACGCACCGGTGGCAGCGAGGAGCTGCTGCCCTCGAAGATCGACCGCATCAAGGTCGAGGTCGGCGACCTGTTGCTGTTCGAGACCTGGGGTGGTGGCGGCTGCGGCGATCCGCTCGAGCGCGATCCGGCGCTCGTGCTGTTCGACGTCGAGGCCGGGCTCGTAACCGAAACTGGCGCGCGCCGCTACGGCGTCGTGCTCAGGAACGGCGGGGTGGACAGCAAGGCGACAATGGCGCTGCGGTCCCAGATGATGAGGGATCGCGGCAAGGTGCAACTCTTCGATCGGGGATTCACGAGTATCGAGGAGCTGAAGTCTCGTTGCCAGTCCGAAACCGGGCTGCCGCCGCCGGCAGCGCCGAGATTCTCTGCATTCACGCGCGCCCGAACCAAACCCGCGCAGGGCAAACAGCGCCGCCGCGCCTGACGCACGGCATAGACAGATGCGAGGAGATCCCGCAGTGCGCGCAGTCGACAGGGCATATGAGGCGGTCCGCTCCGGCATCATCACCGGTCGCTACCTCGCCGGCGCGCGCCTGACCGAGCAGGAGATCGCGACGACCGTCGGCGTCAGCCGCACGCCGGTGCGCGAGGCGCTGCGCCGCCTCGACGCCGAAGGGCTCGTCGAGTTCACGCCCAATCTCGGCGCTGTCGTCACTACCTGGCATGAGGCGGATTCCGACGAAATCTTCGACCTGCGCGCAATGCTCGAGTCCTATGGCGCGCGACGCGCGACCGTGCGCGCGAGCGACGAACAGATCGCCGAACTGCGCCGGCTTGCCGAGCTGCAGTACCGCGAATCGGTCGAGCGCCGTCCGGGCCATCTCGAGCGTATCGGGGATTTGAACAGCCGGTTTCATCGGCGCATGCAGGAAGCCGCCGCGAGTCCGCGCCTGGTCCGCGCGCTCGCCGGGTTGATCGAAGCGCCGCTGATGATGCGGACCTTCCAGAAATACACGCCCGAGGACTTGCAGCGGAGCGCCCAGCATCATCTGGAGATCGTGCGCGCACTCGAAGCGCGCGATGCGGAGTGGGCTGCTTCCGTGATGTTCTCGCATATCCACGCGGCCCGCGGCGCGTTGAACCGCTAGGCAGCAGCGAATCATGGCAACACCCATCCAGGGCGGCCTTCCGGAGCACCACCTGCAGCCCGGCGAGCGTCCGGCGCTGCTCGTGATCGATTTCGTCCGCGCCTACCTCGCGCCGGGCTCGCCGCTCTGTGCCGGCGTCGATGCCGCACGCGCGGCCTGCGCAAAGCTCCTGGGCGCCGCGCGCCGGGCGCGCATCCCGGTGATCCATACGAACGTTGTCTACGAGCCCGGCGGCCGAGACGGCGGCGTGTTCTTCCGGAAGCTTCCCGCACTTTCCTGCTTCGAGCGCGGCCTGCACCCCGAACTCGCGGCATTCGCGGAAGGGCTGGAGCCCACCGACGGTGAGATCGTTATCAGCAAGCAGTACGCGAGCGCATTTTTCGGTACCTCACTCGCTTCGACGCTGACGACGATGAGCATCGACACGGTGCTGATCGCCGGCGTCTCGACCAGTGGCTGCGTTCGCGCAACCGCGGTGGACGCCTGCCAGCACGGCTTCATCCCGCTCGTCGTGCGCGACGCGGTCGGCGACCGCCATCCGGCGCCGCACGAGGCGAATCTGTTCGACCTGCAGGCAAAGTACGCGGAAGTCATCAGCCTCGAGGCGGCGAATCGGTATCTCGCGGGCCTGAATCAGGGCTGACCTGCGCCACGGATCCCACCCACCAAGCGCTGACTCCGGTCAGAATATTGCCGTGGGTCCGCTGCACGGCATCAAGGTCCTCGATCTCAGCCGCATCCTGGCCGGGCCCTGGGCGACGCAATGCCTCGCCGATTTCGGTGCAACGGTCTGGAAGATCGAGAAACCGGGCGCCGGCGACGACACGCGCCACTGGGGTCCACCCTGGCTCAA